>NZ_JBHXME010000371.1:0-1016 GCF_042721125.1 Streptomyces sp. NPDC058469 | reverse complement strand
TCTGTCCGATCGGCTGGGGGTTGTAGGCGACTCTGGCACAGGCCACCGACACGTGTTCTCACAGGCCGCGACTACACCCTGGATTGTGAAGAGCCGCTTTTCAGACGCCCTCTAGCGGGCGGGAGTGAACACACAAAGTTGTCCCCGGTGCCCAGATTGAATCTGGGCACCGGGGACAACTTCGAAGGTCCAGGATGGCACCTCCCAGTCTGGCAGTGCGTCGGGCGATAAGCTCCAGGCCCTACTGCCGAGTTCGGGTGGGAGGTGGATCTACCCTTCTTTGGGCTTTTTGGACACTACAATTCGCACCATTCCCCCAGGGTTTCGGACAGCCCTGTCTGAACGAAGTTCTGCACGACATCCCACGCGTGGTCGACACTCAGGACGAAGTCGCCCGTGAAGGTCGACAATTCATCGATGATTGGGACATCAACCGTCACCTCCGATGGAAGAGTTCCATCTCCAAGGAGAAGGGACACGCTTTCTTCAGTAGTGAAGAGATGAATGATGGCGTGATCATCGCGGAAACCCATTGTCAATTGGGGAAACGCATTGTTCGGCAATCGCGCTTCCAGATATCCATGACCGAGGGAACGCAGCTCGTTAATTGCGTCCGTCAGATCGCGCAGTTCTGAGCGTGTCTCGCTCGGACGAAACTGCCCGGATTCTGGTGACGTCATCGACCACATCACAGTCATCTTTCACCTCCGAAGTTTTTCGGTTACCTAGGCCATGGATTAGGATCCGCGTCATTCCCAGTAAATGTCCTGCTTGCACTCCATCGTGACGACGGGATCACCGTGCCCAGCGGAGTACCAACTTCCAGAACTGCTCCATCTGGCAGCAGGGTGGCCACCTGCGACTTACAGTAACCGCAGATCCCGCTCGGGTTGCCGATCAGGAGCCTGCCGCTGGTTGCGCCTAGGCGGTTTCGTTTGGATCAGTCGGTCGTTGGTCCGGGTGTGCCATTAACTGACGCGCAGTGGGCGCGAATCGAGCCGTTGCTCCCGGACCGG
>NZ_JBHXME010000370.1:0-1025 GCF_042721125.1 Streptomyces sp. NPDC058469 | reverse complement strand
GGCTCTTCACAATCCAGGGTGTAGTCGCGGCCTGTGAGAACACGTGTCGGTGGCCTGTGCCAGAGTCGCCTACAACCCCCAGCCGATCGGACAGAAGGTGACGTGAGTGAGCGACAAGACCGAGACCCCGCCCGACCCGAAGCGCACGCTGACCGAGCAGGAGTTGGTCAGCGAACAGCTGCCCGACTGGCGGATGCTGATCGACCGCCTCCATGCCAGCTTCGACACCGGCGACTTCGTCAGTGCGGTCAAACTGGTCGACGCGATCACGCTGGCCGCCGAGGAGATGAACCACTACCCCGACCTCGACCTGGCCTACGGGCGGCTCGACGTCCGGCTGATCAGTCACGACGTCGGCGGGGTGACCTCGCGCGACGTGGTGCTGGCCCTGACCATCAGCGAGCTGGCCCTGGCCGCCGGGGCCACGCCGCACCCGGAGCGCACCAGCGTGCTCGAGCTCGGCCTCGACTCGGCCGACGAGGCAGAGATCAGGCCGTTCTGGGCGGCGCTGCTCGACTACGACACCGTTGAGGCCTGGGGGGAGATCCAGATCCGCGACGCCACCGGGCGTCGGGCGACGATCTGGTTCCAGCCCACCGACGCCCACGACGTTCCGCGGCAGCGCTGGCACCTCGACCTGCGGATCCCGCCCGAGATGGTCGAGGACCGGATCGCCGCCGCGATCGAGGCCGGCGGCGAGCTGGTCGACGACACCGCCGCGCCGGCGTTCTGGGTGCTGGCCGACCCGCAGGGCAACCGCGCGTGCCTGACCACCTGGCAGGGCCGCGAGTCGCTTTAGGGACTCTTCACAGTTGCGGGTGTGGTTCGCGATCGGTGGCCCGGCGCGTCGTTGACCGGACAGGCGTCGAGGCCTCCCGAGGATGGAAGTTCTCACACAAGCCATCCGGAAGACCTCGACGTGCCCGACGCTACCGTCGCGGCGAGCCCTGCTGGGTTCGCACGCGCTGATCTGACTACCTTCTGCCGTCTCGACGAGCTCGGGCTCGAGGTGACCGACCAACGAC
>NZ_JBHXME010000369.1:0-1052 GCF_042721125.1 Streptomyces sp. NPDC058469 | reverse complement strand
CACCGAGATCGCGGCGCGCGAGGGCCGGGTCATCATGTTCCTGGACACCAAGCACGCGGTGGACCGGCTGGTGAAGCACCTGCTGAACAGCGGCGTCCGCGCGGCCGGTCTGCACGGCGGCAAGTCCCAGCCGCAGCGCACCCGCACGCTCGCCCAGTTCAAGGACGGGCATGTGACGGCGCTGGTGGCGACCAACGTCGCGGCGCGTGGCATCCACGTCGACAACCTCGACCTGGTCGTCAACGTCGACCCGCCCACCGACCCCAAGGACTACCTGCACCGCGGCGGCCGTACGGCCCGTGCGGGCGAGTCCGGCAGTGTCGTCACGCTGGTCACCCCCGACCAGCGCCGCGACATGACCCGTCTGATGACCGCGGCCGGCATCACCCCGGAGGTCACCTCCGTGCGCTCCGGCGAGGAGGAGCTGACCCGGATCACGGGCGCCCAGGCTCCGTCCGGCGTCCCGGTCGTCATCACGGCGCCGGTCGTGGAGCGCGAGCGCACCCGCCGTAGCCCGTCCTCCTCGTCGTCCCGGGGCCGTCGCGGCCGTCCGGCCGCCGAGGGCCGGTCCGCCGGTGGTGCGGCGCGACGCAGCGGCGGCGGCAGCGGAAGCAGCAGCCGGGGGCAGCGACGGTCGTCCTTCGGCCCTGCGGCCTGAGGACCAACTCGGCGCCTTCGGGCGCCCGTTCGGCCCCCGATCCTCCTTCTCTCTGTGAGGCAACATGCGCTGTGTCATCGCCCGGTATCCCTTCGACCTCACCAAGATGGGTGTCCTGGAGACGATGAAGGGCATCAAGCCCGAGCTGGTCACGGGTGAGTCCGTGACCATCGGGCGGCGCCGCTACCCCGTCAAGCAGGTGGGGCAGGTCATCACCCGGCAGGACCCCCGCGACTTCAACACCGGCGAGGTCGTCCGGGCCATGACCCGGCTCGGCTTCACCTGCCACGGTCTGCCCGAGGTGGCGCCCGTGCACGCGCTCACGCCGTTCGAGAACGCGTCGGCCCTGCTGGGCAGCGGCGCGCCCCAGGACGTGTAACAGCGACACCAGTAC
>NZ_JBHXME010000368.1:0-1065 GCF_042721125.1 Streptomyces sp. NPDC058469 | reverse complement strand
GGAAACCTTAGGCATTCGGTGGAAGGGATTCTCACCCTTCTTTCGCTACTCATACCGGCATTCTCACTTCTAAGCGCTCCACCAGTCCTTCCGGTCTGACTTCAACGCCCTTAGAACGCTCTCCTACCATCGACACCTAATGGTGTCAATCCACAGCTTCGGTGATACGTTTAGCCCCGGTACATTTTCTGCCCAGAGTCACTCGACCAGTGAGCTATGACGCACTCTTTAAATGGTGGCTGCTTCTAAGCCAACATCCTGGTTGTCTAAGCAACTCCACATCCTTTTCCACTTAACGTATACTTTGGGACCTTAGCTGGCGGTCTGGGCTGTTTCCCTCTTGACTACGGATCTTATCACTCGCAGTCTGACTCCCAAGAATAAGTATTTGGCATTCGGAGTTTGACTGAATTCGGTAACCCGTTGGGGGCCCCTAGTCCAATCAGTGCTCTACCTCCAATACTCTCATCTTGAGGCTAGCCCTAAAGCTATTTCGGAGAGAACCAGCTATCTCCAGGTTCGATTGGAATTTCTCCCCTACCCACACCTCATCCCCGCACTTTTCAACGTGCGTGGGTTCGGGCCTCCATTCAGTGTTACCTGAACTTCACCCTGGACATGGGTAGATCACCTGGTTTCGGGTCTACGACCTCATACTCATTCGCCCTATTCAGACTCGCTTTCGCTGCGGCTCCGCATCTTCTGCTTAACCTTGCACGGGATCGTAACTCGCCGGTTCATTCTACAAAAGGCACGCCATCACCCATTAACGGGCTCTGACTACTTGTAGGCACACGGTTTCAGGATCTCTTTCACTCCCCTTCCGGGGTGCTTTTCACCTTTCCCTCACGGTACTGGTTCACTATCGGTCACTAGGTAGTATTTAGCCTTGGGAGATGGTCCTCCCTGCTTCCGACGGGATTTCTCGTGTCCCGCCGTACTCAGGATCCACTCAGGAGGGAACGAAGTTTCAACTACAGGGTTTTTACCTTCTTTGACGGACCTTTCCAGGTCGCTTCATTTACCCCGTTCCTTTGTAACTCCGTATAGAGTGTCCTACAACTG
>NZ_JBHXME010000367.1:0-1078 GCF_042721125.1 Streptomyces sp. NPDC058469 | reverse complement strand
GTCAGGCCCAGGTCGTCGGTCATGTAGGGCAGGGCGCCGTTGATGACGCCGGTGTCGTAGCCGAAGAGGAGTCCGCCGAAGGTGGCGATGACGGTAATGAGCCGCAGCCTGCGGGAGACCGTCCGCGAGGCAGCTGTGGTGGGGGCGATCTGCGTCGTGTCGTCCTTGACGTCCATGGCCGCCGCCTACCGGTTGAGGTGCGGGCGGCGGGTACCCGTCAGCCCGCAACCGGCCAGGTGCTCACGCGTGCTGACCGCGATGGGCAGCGGCACCTCAGGAGCGCATGGGTACAGGTCCTGCTCGACGATGACGAACAACTCGGCGTCCAGGCGCGCGAGTTCGGCCACCACGTCGGCCGGGTTCGGCACGCCCGCAGGAGGTGACACACACACCCCGCGCTTGACCGCCTCCCCGAACGACAGGTCCTCGACCGCGACTTGGGCCAGCACCGCAGGATCCATCTGCTTGATGTGGACGTAGCCCACGCGCTCGCCGAAGCGGCGGATCAGATCGAGGTTGTCGCCGCCGCCGTAGGCCACATGGCCGGTGTCCAGGCAGAGGTTGGTGTAACGGGAGTCCGACTCGTTGAGCAGCCGCTCGATCTCCGGCTGGGTCTGGATGTGGCTGTCGGCGTGCGGATGGATGACGAGCCGTACGTCGTACTCGTCGAGCAGCAGCCCGCCGAGCCGGTCGGCGGATCGGCCGAACCCGGCCCACTGGACGGCGGTCAGCTCGGGCGACTCGGTGAACGCGCCGGTCTTCTCGTCCCGGTACATGGGCGGGATGAGGACGAGGTGGTGCGCGCCGGCGGCCGCGGTCAGCGCGGCGACCTGCCGGACATGGGCGAGCATCTCGTCCCACGCCTCCGGGCGGTGCAGGGCGCCGAACGCGGTGCCGCCGGAGACCTGGAGCCCACGGGCGTCCAACTCCTCCTTCAGCCGCTGCGGGTCGGTGGGGAGATAGCCGTACGGGCCGAGCTCCAACCATTCGTAACCGGCCGTGGCCAGCTCGTCGAGGAAGCGGATGTACGGCACCTGCTGCTCGTCCTCGGGGAACCAGATGCCCCAGGAGTCGGGGG
>NZ_JBHXME010000366.1:0-1152 GCF_042721125.1 Streptomyces sp. NPDC058469 | reverse complement strand
AGGTTGCGGAACCCGAGTGCTGAGCCGCGCAGGTGCTCGAGCCTGCCGTTGATCGCCTCAGTGGGTCCGTTGCTCGTGCCGGGCCGGTCGAAGTAGGCCAAGACGTCGTCGGCGCGCTGCTTCAGGGTCCGCCCGAGCGTGATCAGCTCGCTCAGCACGGTTGGGACGCCGTGGCTGACGGACTCGATCAGCTTGACCATCAGGTCGCGGCCACGGGCACGGTCTGGTTCGCGGTACGCGGCGATCATCCGCTGGTAGATCCCCCAGGTCGCCTCGACCTGCACGTGCTGATTCCCGTCGAACAGGGTCGCGAGCCTGTCTTTCTGCTTGTCGGTGAGGAGGTCGGCGCCGGTGTGCAGGGTCCGCCGGGCCCGGTAGAGCGGGTCGTCCTTGCGGCCTCGGTGGCCGTGGATGATCTGCTGGATTCGTCGTCGGCACCGGTCTGACGCGTTGCTGGCCAACCTGACAACGTGGAACGGATCCATGACCGTCACCGCGTCCGGCAGTTCCTCGGTGGTGGCGGTCTTGAAGCCGGTGAACCCGTCCATCGCGACGACCTCGACACCGTCGCGCCACGCCTTCGGTCGGTCGCTGAGCCAGGTCTTGAACGCTTGCTTGGATCGGCCTTCGACCATGTCGAGCAACCGTGCAGGGCCGGTGCCGTCACGGATCCCGGTCAGATCGATGATCACGGTGACGTACTTGTCGCCCTTCCTGGTGTGGCGCCACACGTGCTCGTCTACCCCGAGGACCCGTACCCCCTCGAACCTGGTCGCGTCGTCGATCAGGATCCGCTTGCCCTCGGCCAAGACGGCGTCGTTGGCGGTGTTCCACGCGACCCCGAGGCCCTCGGCAACCCGGGAGACAGTGAGGTGCTGGATCACGATCGCTTCCAGCGCCCACCGCAGCCCACGGCGCGACAACTTCGCTCGCGGCTCGGCCGCCCGGCTCGTGTCCTGGCGCCACACGTGCGAACACTCGGCGCACCGGTAGCGGCGGATCGTGACCGCCAAGGTGGTGGGTCGCCACCCGAGCGGCTCGTGGGCGAGGTGCCGGATGACGGTGTCACGCACGACGCCTTCACAGCCGCAGAGGCGACACCACTTGTAGGCTTCCAGAACCCGACAGGCAAGCACCGCACGGTCGGGAGCG
>NZ_JBHXME010000365.1:0-1153 GCF_042721125.1 Streptomyces sp. NPDC058469 | reverse complement strand
TACTGAGGTTGAACTCGGGTTGTCGTCGGTGTGAGTGATAACCCGGTTTCGATGAGGCATCCGTCGATGAGGTGGGGGCGGTACTGGATCGTGCGGAGGCCGTGCCGGATGGTCTGGATGAGGTGTTCGGGGGTGGTGAAGGCGGTGTTGGGCAGCCATCCGCGCCGCAGCAGCGACCAGATGCCCTCGACCGGGTTGAGGTCCGGTGCGTAGGACGGCAGCTGGTAGACGGTGAGCCAGTCCCGTCCGGCGGTGAACTGCCGCATCCCGGCGGCGAGATGGACGTTGAGGTTGTCCCAGACGAGCACGATCGGGCCGCCGAGCTGCTGGTGGGCGGTGATGAGCAGGTCGCGGTAGTCGGTCCAGGCGAAGCTCTTGCGTCCGTCGCGCCGGCCGTCGTCGCGGCGCGGCCGGTAGATCAGCCGGGAACGTTCACCCGGTTTGTAGCAGGTCAGGGCGGCGATCGAGACGCGGCGGCGGGAGCGTCCACGGACCCGGATCACAGGGGTGCGCCCGCGTCGGGCCCAGGTGCGGGCGATGGGCGGCGTCATCGAGAAGCCGGACTCGTCCTCGAAGACGATCCAGGCGTCGAGCGCCGCCGCGGTCCTTCCACCTGCGGCCAGGTCTCCTTCACCCAGCCGGTGACCTTCTCCTCGTCACGTTCGACGGCCCGTCTGGCCGGCACCTGGCAGGAGAACCCGTGCCGGATCAGCAGCTTGCGTACGCCCTGGAGGGTGTAGCTCTTGTGGAAGCGACGGCCGATCACGGTCTTGATCCTCGACAGCGTCCACCGCTGATCCGGCCAGCCGTGCGCGACCGGGCCCTTGGCCAACTCCCGTTCCAGCTGGCCGAACTGGGCCTCGCTCAACCGTGGCGGCGAGGCCGAACCCGCCGAACGCAAAGCTCTCGGACCGCCCTTGTCCCAGGACCTGCGCCACCGCTGCACCGACCGGACGCTGACCCGTAACTCCTTCGCGATCACCGAGCTCGGCTCGCCCACGGCAAACCGCTCGGCGGCCATCATCCGGATCTCTTCGCGGAACTGCCTACGCTCATCGCTCACGCCCCCGCCCTGCGCATACCTCATGACACCGGCGTACCGCGACGATCAAGCCCTGTCAGCAACTACGACAACCCGAGTTCAACCTCAGTA
>NZ_JBHXME010000364.1:0-1258 GCF_042721125.1 Streptomyces sp. NPDC058469 | reverse complement strand
CGTCCGCTGCGCCAAGTGGTGCCGGGTCCGGCGCGCCGGAGCACTCGGCACCGGGCGGCTCGGCGCGGGAGGGCCTCACGCCGGACAGCCTCGCCGGCGGGCCCGGGAGCCGAGCGCCGGAAGGCCCTGGGGCCGGGCCGGAGAGCGGCGCGTCGGACGGCCTCATGTCGCAGGCGACGAGCCCATCGGCCGAGGCGGGGAACTACGGGGCGGAGTCGGAGCGGCGCGCGTCGGACGGCCCCGGATCGACCGACGGCCCCCGCGCCGCCACCGTCGCCGGGCTCCTGTCCGGTGCCGAGGGTCCCGGGCGGGACGCGGACGGTGCCCTCGATCTGGATCTCCTCGTCGTGCTCGACGCGCCTCAACTGGACGTCGAGACGGCGGCGTTGCTCAGTGAGTCGTTGCCGGACGGGGCTCGGCTGGTGCTCGCCGGGGACCCGGCGGTGTTGTGGTCGGCGGGGCCCGGGCGGGTCTTCGCCGATCTGCTCGCGTCGAAGGCCTGCCCCCAGGTCGTCTCGCGGCGCCCGGACCTCGGTCCCGTGGGCGAACTGGTCTCGGGCATCGGCATCGGCGAGCTGAACCAGGTGGAGGCCCCCGGCAAGGAGGTCGTGATCGTGCCGGTGCGCGACGCCGGTGAGGCCGTGCACCGGACCGTGCAGCTCGTCGCCGACTCGGTGCCGCGGGTGATCGGCGTCCCGGCCGAGCAGACGGTGGTGATCACACCGGGCCACGGCGGCGCGGCCGGCACCCGTGCCCTCAACGTGGCGCTGAAGGAGCGGCTCAACCCCGGCCCCGGCCGCTTCGGCGGCTTCGACCCCGGCGACCGGATCGCGTACTCCCCCGCCCCGGGCCGTACGGTCTCCGGCCGGGTGCTGATGGCCGACGCCAGGGGGCTGCATCTGGACTGCCCCGACGGCCTGGTCGTCGTACCGAAGGAGCGGGTCGAGCAGTCCGTGCGGCACGGGTGGGCGCTGACCGCGCACCAGGTCGTGGGGGTGCGGTGGCCCGCGGTGGTCGTGGTGCTGCCCGGGGACGCGGCGCAGGCGCTCAGCCGGCCCTGGGTGTACACGGCGTTCAGCCGGGCGGACCGTCACCTGTCCGTGGTGCACGGTGTGGACCAGGCGCTGCCCCGGGCCGTCGCGGAGGTCCCGGCCAAGCCGCGTACGACCCGGTTGCCGGTCCTGCTGCGCCCGCAGGTCCCGGCGGAGGTCTGAGACAGACGACAGACGGCGGCGGTCACCGAGGGATTCCCTCGGTG
>NZ_JBHXME010000363.1:0-1359 GCF_042721125.1 Streptomyces sp. NPDC058469 | reverse complement strand
ACCAGCGCGGACACCGGCTGCGACGCGGCAGCCGGGGCGGCAGACCACCCGCCTTCGACCGCGAGACCTACAAGCAGCGCAACACCGTCGAACGGCGCATCAACCGCCTCAAACAGTGGCGGGGTATCGCCACCCGCTACGAGAAGACCGCGACCATCTACCTGGCCGGACTCCACATCACCGGCATCTTCCTCTGGTCCGCCCGACGATCCAAACGAAACCACCTAGGCGGCCTACGCGGTTGTGGCGATGCCGCCGTCGACGGGGATCACGGCGCCCGTTAGGTATGCGCCTGCCCGGCTGGCGAGGAACACGGTGACACCCGCCATGTCGTCGTCGCGGCCGATCCGGCGTAGTGGGGCCGACGCCGCGATCGCCTCGCCGAACTCATCGAGGGTTGCAGCCATCATCGTCGACGGGAACGGTCCCGGCGCCACGGCGTTCACGGTGACGTGCTGCGGTCCCAGTTCCTTGGCGAGCACTCTGGTGAGTTGATGCAGCGCGGCCTTACTGCTGGAGTACGAGTAGTTGGGCCGCTGGGGGATGTGGATGGCGGCGATGCTGCCGATGTTGATGATCCGCGCGGGATCGCCGGCGGTGCCCGCCTTGCGAAGTGCGGGCAGCAGCGCCTGGACCAGCCAGAACGGCGACTTCAGGTTGAGGTCGATGACCGTGTCCCAGGCCGCGTCTGGGAACGTCGCCAGCGGCTCGTCCCACAGGGCGCCCGCGTTGTTGACGAGGATGTCGAGACGCTCAGAGTCGGCGGTGACGAGGTCGGACAATCGCCGACACTCGTCGTGGCGGGACAGGTCGGCGGGGATGGCCCGCACCTCACCGAATCCGGACAGCTGTTCCTGTGCCTGAGCGCACGCTTCTGCGTTGCGTGAGCTGATGACCACGCGGACGCCCGCCTGGAGAAGGCCACGCGCAATCATCATCCCGATGCCTCTGGTGCCACCGGTGACGAGCGCGCGCTTTCCACTCAGATCGAAAAGTTCTGCGTGCGTTGTGAATTGGTTGTCTACCACTTGCCGTCTTTCTCGTTGGCCGTGCGGGATGATGCGTCGACGCGTCGGGTGTTCGGTTCAGCTGCCGGTGTTTTAATCACGACTTTGCCGGGGCCGTGGTGGCTGACCGTAGAAGAAACTCATGCCGATGCAGCCGAGCCCGAGAGCCGAGACTTCGAGGTTCTGTCTTAGTTTGCGTTTTTGCATTAGAGATGCTCCTGGGGTATCGGTCGTCTGACTCCCGCTTATTTCGCGTTTACTGAGGTTGAACTCGGGTTGTCGTAGTTGCTGACAGGGCTTGATCGTCGCGGTACGCCGGTGTCATGAGGTATGCGCAGGGCGGGGGCGTGAG
>NZ_JBHXME010000362.1:0-1368 GCF_042721125.1 Streptomyces sp. NPDC058469 | reverse complement strand
AGAGGGCGTTAAGTCCGTTTCTGGTAGCGGCCGCGTCCGGGTTGTTCGAGGAGTCCTTGGCGGACGAGTCGTCCCAGGCGGGAGCGGGTGACGTTGATCGAGGGCTCGTCGGTGGGCAGGCCGAGGTGCTCGTGCAGATCGCGGACACGGAACACCTGCCCGGGGTGTTCGTTGAACATGGTCACGATGCGCTGGTAGACGGTTGCGGTGGCGGTCTCCGCGGGGGCGGTCGGGTGGTCGGGCGGGGTGAGGCCGTCGATGACCTTGCGGGTGGCGGCGAGCTCGGCCAGGCGGGCTTCGGTCTGGGCGAGGGCGGTGGTGTGCCGCTCGATCTGCTCGCGCAGGTGGTCGGCTCGCGCAACGGTGTCATCGTGTTCGGTCTGCAGCAGCCGCAGGAGTTCGTGGACGTTCACGCGGCCAGCTCCACGTCGTCCCGCCAGGTGGGGGCAGGGGTGGTAAGGCGGCGGAGCATGCTGGCGGTGGAGGCCCAGTAGACGCGGGAGGCCGCGTTGTCGGGTCGGTGGTCGTAGTCGCGGGCCAGGCGCCGGTGCAGCATGAGGGTGCCGTTGACCTGCTCGACCACCCACCGCTTCGGTTGCGGAACGAAGCCCCGTCCTTTGTCGTCCGGGTTGCGCCGGACCACCTCGACGGTGATGTCCTTCACCGCCCCGTGGATGATCACGGCGTCCTTGAAACCCTGGTCGACCAGGACCTTTTCCAGGCGCATCCCGCATCGTTCGGCCGCCTGGTCCAGCAGGGCGATGCCGGCCTCGTTGTCGTGGGCGCTCGCGGCGAGGATCACCACGCCGATGATCAGGCCCAGCACGTCGACGGCGAGTCCCCGCTTCCTGCCGGGCGTCTTCTTGTTCGCGTCCAGTCCCGTCGTCTCCTTCGGCACTCCGGCCGCCACGCGGACAGACTGGGTGTCGATGATCACCAGGGACGGGTCCTCTAATCGTCTGGACCGCTCCCGCACCTGGCAGCGCAGGATCTCCTGGATCCGCTGGTCGAGACCGTCCTGGCGCCACAGGGTGAAGTAGTAGAACACCGCTGACCAGGCCGGGAGATCGTGTGGCAGGAGCCGCCACTGACAGCCCGTCCGGTTCTGGTAGAGCAGCGCGTTCACTACCTCACGCAGGTCGCAGGATCCCGGGTCCCCGGTCGCCGACCGAGCAACCCGCTCCTGCTTCCACGCCGTGACCAGCGGCTCGATCAATGCCCACTGCTCGTCGGACAAGTCGGTTGCGTACGGCATCCGTTCCATGCCCGCAACCCCATCATGCACACGACATAACGTGAGGACGGAACCGCCCCATCACCCACGAACGAGCGACACCGCATCGTCAGGAACGGGACTTAACGCCCTCT
>NZ_JBHXME010000361.1:0-1379 GCF_042721125.1 Streptomyces sp. NPDC058469 | reverse complement strand
CAGGGTCCGTTGCATGGTCGATTCTGTCCGGGTTCATCCGGTGAGGCCGAGGGCGGTCAGGGAGCGGCGGCAGTCGCGGGCGGTGTGACGTAGCGCGGCGGCGATGTTGGTGCGACCGTCCTGGCGGTGGATGCCGATGGCGAGATTGCGCAGGCCGGCCATGATGCGCGGGAGGCGGCCGGTATGGATCTTGGAGTCGTCCTCGCGGAAGGTGCGGTCCCGGACATGGTGCAGAAGATTTTCGATCTTCCAGTGTCCTCTGGTCCATGCGGCGGGCTGAGCGCCGCTCGCGGCTCCCGGCGGCAGGCTGGTGATCAGGTAGACACGCTCGATGGTGAGTTTTCCGCTGGTGAAGTCCGCGTGCCGGCGCACGGCTTGGAGGGCCTGGCGGGCGTCGGGCCAGTCGATGTGCGCGAAGGATGCGGTCTTGAGGCGTCGGACCTCCTTGCGGTGGTGGGCGTGGGTGCGCTCGTAGTGGTCGAGGGCGATCTCCTGCCAGGGCAGGCGGCGGACGCGGTCGAACAGTGTGGGGTGGTTGGCCTTGACCTGTTTTTTTGCGATGTGGTGGGTGCCGCGGGTACGGAGGTAGGTGCCGTGGGCGTGCTGAGTGTGCAGGGCATCGGCGGTGATCACGGTGCCAGTGAGATCGATGCTGTCCAAGCAGGTGCTGGAAGGCGGGGATTTCGTTGCTCTTGTCAGCGATCTGACGCTGGGCAAGAACGCTGCCGGCGTGGTCCATCGCGGCGAGCAGGATGACGTGCGTGGCCGTGGCTGTGCGCGAGCCGCGCAGGGCCTTCCCGTCGACCGCGATCGCCCGCAGTCCAGGGCCGGCCGGGGTGGCGCGGGCGGCCAGGAAGGCGCCGATCGCGCGGTCTGGGGCGTCGCCGTCGAGCTGGACCATCAGGCGGCGCAGGGTGTGAGGGTGCGGGACGGACACGATGCCGGTCAGCCGGTCGACGGGGAATCCGAGGGCCCGGCAGGCCCAGGCCGGGGCATGAGTGATCCATTCCGTGATCGCGGTCAGCGGGCGGGCACCGGCCAGGACACTCGCCGCGGCCGCCGTGAGCAGGGCGGACATCAGGTAGCGGCATCCGCGAAGACCTCGCAGGTCGGGCATCGTCCCCAGGAACTGCGACAGACACAGTGCGCCCGTCAACGAGGCCGGTGCAGTGGCCTGGGCCAATTGGTCCAGGCCGGAGGGCATGAGAGAAGATGGAGAAGCAGGCACGGACTCACCAAGTGTTCATGGGACTTCGACACTCACATGATCACTGGGACCGTGCCTGCACTGCGTTCGCCCCCGCCCGAACCGGGGTGTCCCACCCCAACTGCGAACCTGCCCGATGTTCCGGACAGAACTGATCATGCAACAGCCCCTG
>NZ_JBHXME010000360.1:0-1445 GCF_042721125.1 Streptomyces sp. NPDC058469 | reverse complement strand
CTCCCTACGTTGTTCTGCGGGAGGCGGTGAGCCCTTCGTATGGTTCACCCACCCAGGGGTGCCGGGTGTGGTTGAAAACGCTCTGCCGCTTGTGGCTTGCACTGATTGGCCGCCCGGTGCCCCACGACGACTCGGCTGCCAATTAGGAATTGCGAATGATCGCTGAGTAGGGAATCGACAGCGAGGTCGTCCGTGGGAGGCACCAGCAGCACACCGCACGGAGGCACCACATGGCCACGATCTGGGCCGGCATCGACGCAGGCAAAACCCATCATCACTGCGTCGCGATCGACGACAGCGGCCGCCGGCTGCTGTCACGACGCGTCGCCAACGACGAACCCGAACTGCTCGAACTCCTCACCGCCATCCTTGCCTTGGGCGACGACGCGATGTGGGGCATCGACCTGGCCGACGGCGGTGCCGCCCTGGCCATCACGATCCTCCTCGACCACAACCAGCCCGTGCACTACATCTCCGGCCGGGCCATCCACCGCGCCTCCGAGAGCTACCGCGGCGAGGGAAAGACCGATGCCAAGGACGCTGCTGTCATCGCCGACCAAGTGCGCATCCGACGGGACCTGCACCCCTTACGCACCAGCAACGCAACCGTCACTGACCTCAAGATCCTCACCGGCCGCCGCACGGACCTGGTCGCCGACCGCACCCGCAGCGTCAACCGGCTCCGCGCCCAGCTCACCGGCATCTTCCCCGGCCTGGAACGGGCATTGGACCTGACCAACGCCGGCCCGCTCATGCTGCTGACCGGATATCAGACCCCGGCCGCCCTCCGCCGAATCGGTGTGAAACGGCTGGAGACCTGGCTGCGTAACCGAAAGGTCCTTCGCGCCGACCGGCTCGCCGAGACCGCCGTCCACGCCGCCGAGCGCCAGCACACCAGCCTGCCCGGCGAAAAACTGACCGCCCAACTCGTACACACTCTGGCAGCGGAGGTGATGGCCCTCAACCAGCAGGTCGCCGAGCTCGACAAGGCGATCGAGGCCCGGTTTCGCGAACATCGGGACTTCGAAGTGATCACCAGCATGCCGGGCCTGGGTGTCATCCTCGGCGCCGAGTTCCTGGCCGCCACCGGAGGCGACATGGCCTTCTTCGGTACTGCTGACCGCCTTGCCGGCTTCGGTGGCGTCGCACCCGTTCCCCGCGACTCCGGCAAGATCAGTGGCAACTTCCGCCGGCCACGGCGCTACAACCGCAGACTCCAACGCGTCTTCTACATCTCTGCGTTGTTCAGCATCCGCCACTGCGACGAATCCCGCCGGTTTTACGAACGCAAGCGAGCCGAGGGAAAACATCACATCCAGGCAGTCCTGGCCCTGGCCCGCCGACGCGTCAACGTCCTCTGGGCCCTCCTCCGCGACGGACGGACCTACGAGGCCGTGCCACCCACCGCTCACACGGCTTGACAGACAGCATTAGGAATCAGTGAC
>NZ_JBHXME010000359.1:0-1471 GCF_042721125.1 Streptomyces sp. NPDC058469 | reverse complement strand
CCCCCCCCATTACCGTCTTCGTAGCCCCGCAACGGGGTTACCGGCCTTCGGAGTTGGCATGACTACCTCCCCTTGTCGAGTGCATGGCCCGGGGGGTGGTGTCACCAGCTCCGAAGGCACTGACAGACCGCTGATTAGGGGCATGACCACCGGCCTTTCCGCAGGCCGGGAGGCTCTTCGTAATGTGGATGTGGCGATCAGTGCCGTGGCAGGCCGGGTGAACAGCACCGAAGGAACCACGACGTGATCGATACCAGCGACATCGACGTCTACCTCGGCCTGGACGTCGGCAAGGGCGAACACCACGCCACCGCACTCACCCCGGCCGGGAAGAAGACTTTCGACAAGCGGCTGCCCAACAGCGAACCCAAACTCCGCGAGGTCTTCGCCAGGCTGCAGGCCAAACACGGCACCGTCCTCGTCATCGTCGACCAGGTCGCCTCCATCGGCGCCCTGCCGCTGACCGTCGCCCGCGAGCTGGGCTGCCACGTCGCCTACCTGCCCGGACTGACCATGCGGCGGATCGCCGACCTCTACCCCGGCGAGGCCAAGACCGACGCGAAAGACGCGTTCATCATCGCCGACGCGGCCCGGGCGATGCCGCACACGCTGCGCTCGGTCGACCTCGACGACGAGACGATCGCCGAGCTGTCGATGATCGTCGGGTTCGACGACGACCTCGCCGCGGAAGTGACCCGTCTGTCGAACCGGCTGCGGGGCCTGTTCACCCAGATCCACCCGCACCTGGAACGGGTCCTGGGCCCGCGCATGCAGCACCCGGCCGTGCTCAGGTTGCTGGATCAGTTCGGCTCGCCGGCACAGATCCGCAAGGCCGGACGCCGACGACTCATCGCACTGATCCGCCCCAAGGCGCCCCGCATGGCCGAGCGGCTGATCGACGACGTCTTCACCGCACTGGACGAGCAGACCGTCGTTGTTCCGGGCACGGATGCGGCCGCACTGATCGTCCCCAGCCTCGCCTCCTCGCTCCAGGCAGTGCTCGACCAGCGCAAACTGCTGGCTCACCGGATCGAGGAACTGCTGGAGGCCCACCCTCTTTCCAAGGTCCTGATGTCCATGCCCGGCATCGGCATCAGGACCGGCGCCCGCATCCTCATCGACGTCGGCGACGGCACCTCGTTTCCGTCCGCCGCCCACCTCGCCGCCTATGCCGGCCTCGCCCCGGCAACCCGAAGTTCCGGGTCCTCCATCCGCGGCGAACAACCTTCGCGGAGAGGAAACAAGCAGCTCAAGCGAGCCTTCTTCCTCTCGGCGTTCGCCGCGCTGGCCGACCCGGCCTCCCGCACCTACTACGACAAGAAGATCGCCCAGGGAAAGCACCACACCCAGGCCATCCTCTGCCTCGCCCGCCGCCGAGCCGACGTCCTCTTCGCGATGCTCCGCGACGGCACCTTCTACCAACCACCAACCCCGATCACCCCTTGACCGAAGTCATAGGGGCACCCCCCCG
>NZ_JBHXME010000358.1:0-1567 GCF_042721125.1 Streptomyces sp. NPDC058469 | reverse complement strand
GCCACCCACACTTGGGTGGCCGGGCCGCAGTACGTTCAGCGCGCTCGGGTCAGACAGCCGGTGCGGGGTACGTCGGGTACTCGACCCCGGAGACGTGCTGGACGACGCGGATGACCTGGCAGGAGTAGCCGAACTCGTTGTCGTACCAGAGGTAGAGGATCGCGTTGTCGCCGTCGACCTTGGTGGCGCCCGCGTCGATGATCGAGGCGTGGCGCGAGCCCATGAAGTCGCTCGACACCGCGTCGGGGGCCGTGGTGAAGTCGATCTGCCGTTTGAGCGGGGACGTCAGCGAGACATCGCGGAGGTAGTCGAGGACCTCGGCGCGGGTGGTCTCGCGGCCGAGCCGCAGGCTGAGGATCGCGATCGACACGTCCGGCACCGGGACCCGGATCGAACTGCCGGTGATCGGCGCCTTCAGGTCGGGCAGCGCCTTGGCGACGGCGGAGGCGGCACCGGTCTCGGTGATCACCATGTTCAGCGGCGCCGAACGGCCGCGACGGTCGGCCTTGTGGTAATTGTCCAGCAGATTCTGGTCGTTGGTGAACGAGTGGACGGTCTCCACATGGCCGCGCAGCACACCGTACTCGTCGGCCATCGCCTTCAGCGGCGGCACGATCGCGTTGGTGGTGCAGGACGCGCAGGACAGGATCTGCTCGTCCGGCTTGATCGTGTCGTGGTTGACGCCGTGCACGATGTTGGGGACGTCGCCCTTGCCGGGTGCGGTCAGGACGACCTTGTCGATGCCGGGCCGCAGATGCCCCGAAAGCCCTTCCCGGTCACGCCACTTGCCCGTGTTGTCGATGAGGATGGCGTCCTTGATGCCGTACGCCGTGTAGTCGACCTCCGACGGGTCGCCCGCGTAGATCACCTTGATCTCGTTGCCGTTGGCGATGATCGTGCCGTTCGCCTCGTCGACGGTGATCGTGCCCTGGAACTGGCCGTGGATCGAGTCGCGGCGCAGCAGCGAGGCGCGCTTCACGAGATCCTCGACGGCCCGTCCCCCACCCCGGCGCACGACGATGGCCCGCAGCCGCAGACCGTTGCCCGAGCCGGCCTTCTCGATGAGCAGGCGGGCGACCAGGCGGCCGATGCGGCCGAAGCCGTAGAGGACGACGTCGCGGCCCTCGCGGCACTCGATCTTGTTGGCGCCGGTGGCACCAGCGACGGCCTCGGCGGTGAACTCCTCGACGGAGAGGCCGCGTTCGTCGCTCCGGTGGGTCGCGGCGAGCATGCCGATGTCGATCTGGGAGGGGCCCAGGTCGAGCGTGGTGAGCGTCCGCAGGTAGGGGAGGGTCTCGGTGACGGAGAGTTCCTCGCCGGCGATCTGGCGGGCGAACCGGTGGGTCTTGAGGATGCTGACCACCGACTTGTTGACCAGAGAGCGGCTGTGCAGCAGGACCGTGACGTCCCGCTCGCGGTGCAGCTTCCCGATCATCGGGATCATCGACTCCGCGATCTCCTCGCGGGTCTTCCAGTTGGTGAACGAGTCCTCGTTGACAGGCACAGGTTTCTCTTTCGAGCTAGGCGGCGCTCATATGCTAACCCGCTGTTCATCTGCCCGTTCAGC
>NZ_JBHXME010000357.1:0-1569 GCF_042721125.1 Streptomyces sp. NPDC058469 | reverse complement strand
CACCTCTGTGCCGGGTCACGGGAGCGTCGTAGCGACTACTCGATGACGAGGTCGACCTCGATGTTGCCGCGCGTGGCGTTCGAGTAGGGGCAGACCTGGTGGGCGGTCTCGACCAGCTTGCGGCCGGTCGCCTCGTCCACGGTGTCGGGGAGCTCGACGCGCAGGGTCACCTTGAGGCCGAAGCCCTCGCCCTGCTTGCCGATGCCGACCTCGGCGGTCACGGCCGCGTCGGTGACGTCGACCTTCGCCTGCCGGCCCACGAGGCCGAGGGCGCTGCCGAAACAGGCGGCGTAACCAGCGGCGAACAGTTGCTCAGGGTTGGTGCCCTGGCCGTTGCCGCCCATCTCGACCGGAATGCCGAGCTGAAGGTCGATCTTGCCGTCGTTGCTGACCGCGCGGCCGTCGCGGCCGTGGGTGGCGGTGGCTACGGCGGTGTAGATCGCGTCCATGGAAACCATCCCTCTCGGAAGTCTGTACGGGGGTGGCCGGTCCGGGTGTCCGGACCGCCTCACGACGATAAGTAGAGCACACAATTTAATTGCCCACAACTAAATGGCCCGCTAGCGCTATCCTGGAACCATGACCACCACTCCCGCCGCCACCCCCACCACCGACTGGCTCCGCCTCGACCAGCAGATCTGCTTCTCCCTGAACGCCGCGTCGCGCGCCTTCGGCGGTGTCTACCGCGTGATCCTCAAGGATCTCGGGCTCACGTACCCGCAGTACCTGGTGATGCTGGTGCTGTGGGAGCACGGCGAACTGCCCGTCAAGAAGCTCGGCGAACACCTGCGACTCGACTCCGGCACCCTGTCCCCGCTGCTCAAGCGGCTGGAGACGGCCGGTCTGGTACGGCGTGAGCGCAGCGTCCGCGACGAACGCTCGGTGGAGGTGCGGCTCACCGACGAGGGGGTCGCGCTGCGCGAGCGGGCGGTTGAGGTGCCGCGCCGCATCCTTGGTGCGACCGGCTTCGACATCGACGAGATCCGTGCGCTGCGGGAACGGCTCGACCAGCTCACCGGGGCATTGGATTCGGCGACGCTGGAGGAGTCGTAGGCGCCGGCTGCATCGGTTGTGGAGGCATCCGGCGGATGTAGAGGGCGAGCTTCACTCGCCCTCGTACGTACTCCTGTCTTCGCGCGAACTCCCCGTCCACGACGTCGAGTTTGACCCGGTCGGTCGGCTCGCCGGGCACCCAGCGCGAGGGCAGCAGATTCGACTGCGCGACGATCCAGACCCGGTCCACGCCCGCGAGCCGCGCCCGCAACTCCCCCGGCCCCACCTCGCGCCCGCTGAGCGTCCCGGACCTCGCCCCCGACTCCCCCAACGCCAGGTCCCGGGCCCCGACGAACGGCCCCGGATACGCCAACGCCGTCACCCGCCAGAACGACGGCAGGAACAACACCGGGTCACCGGGCCGCAGTTCACGCCCAGCGAGCACGGAGACAGCGGCGAGATTCTCGGGGCGACGGTCCGCGGAACGGTCGTTCCGGTAGGCGGGGAGGCCGTGGAAGAAGGGGACGGCTACGGCTAGGACGCCGGCGAGGGTGATGAGGTTGGTGCGGGTGATGA
>NZ_JBHXME010000356.1:0-1612 GCF_042721125.1 Streptomyces sp. NPDC058469 | reverse complement strand
GTACCAGGTCATCACCGCGTAGTCCGCGTCGCGGGCGGCGATGAACCCGCCCGGCTTGGTCACCCGCTTCATCTCCTTCAGGGCCTGCACCGGATCGCCCACGTGCTGGAGCACCTGATGGGCGTGGACCACACAGAACGTGTCGTCCGGATAGTCCAGCGCGTGGACGTCGGCGACCGCGAAGTCGACGTTCTCCAGGCCTCGTTGAGCGGCGGTGGCCCGGGCCTGGTCCAGGATGCCCGGCGCGTGGTCGACACCGGTGACGTGGCCGTCCGGGACCAGCGCCGCCAGGTCGGCGGTGATGGTGCCGGGCCCGCAGCCGATGTCCAGGATCTTCATGTGCGGCTTGAGCGAACCGAGCAGGTAGGCCGCGGAGTTGGCGGCTGTCCGCTGGGTGTGCGAACGCAGCACGGACTCGTGGTGCCCGTGCGTGTAGACGGCGGTCTCCTGCGGCTTCGGCATGGCTCTACCTACCCCTTCGCGGCTTCTTCGTCGTATGGATGAAGGTACGCGCGCATGCCGAATGATGAGACCTGCGTTTTACGATGTGGACTGACGGGTGATCAGGGGCTCTGTCAGCGGGCGGTACACCGTCAGCGCCTCGGGCTGCTCCTCCAGCGTCAACTCGCCTTCCACGTCTGTGACTTCACCGTCGCGGGCGAGCAGCGTGCCGGGCGCGAGACCGCTCAGGCGCAGTCGGTGGACCTGGGCCGCCGCGTGGGCGGGGGAGCGGGTGAACGGGCCCGCGAGCGCCGCCGCGAGCAGGCGGAGTGCGGGCCTGCGGCCGCCGTGCACGATCCGGATGTCGAGACGCCCGTCCGCCAGGTCGACGCGGCGGCCGGAGGCGACCCCCTTGCGGTGATAGGTGCCGTTGCCGGCGAACAGAAGCCACAACGGGCGGGTACGGCCGCCGAGTTCGGCCTCCAGCGGATGCCGGTCCGCGCGCAGCACCCACAACGCCGCGAGCACCCCCGCGGGCCAGCCGCCGACCCGGGGCGCCCAGCGCTCCCGCTCCCGCACCAGCTCCGGATAGACGCCCAGGCTCAGCGTGTTGAGGAAGATGCCCCGGGTGGCGCCGGACGTGAACCGGCCCACGTCCACACGTACGGCGTCACCCTGCCTGATCGCCTTGCTCAGACCGCGCGGGCCCTCCACGCCGAGGTCGTAGGCGAAGTGGTTGAGCGTGCCGCCCGGGAGGACCGCGAGGGGCAGGCCGTGGCGCAGGGCGACCTCCGCCGCCGCGTTGACCGTGCCGTCGCCGCCGCACACCCCGAGCACCCGGGCTCGGGTCGCCGCCTTCTCCAACTCGGCCGGTATGTCCGCCGGTTGGCAGGCGACGACCTCCGCGCCGGGCAGGAAGTCCGTCAGCGCGTCGGCCCGGTCCGCGCTGCCCGAGGCCGAGTTGACCACCATGACCAGACCCTCGCCGTCCGGCAGCGCCGGGACCTCGGCGCGGACGCGGGCCGGCGGCACGATCTGCCCGCGCGTCGGCACCATGCCGCGCACCGCGAACGCCGCACACGCGCCCAGGGCGGCGCCCGCCAGCACGTCGCTCGGGAAGTGGACGCCGGTGTAGACGCGGGACATGGCGACCGAGAACGCGATCGGGGCG
>NZ_JBHXME010000355.1:0-1662 GCF_042721125.1 Streptomyces sp. NPDC058469 | reverse complement strand
AAACGCAGAAAACCCCCGTACCGGATTAACGGTACGGGGGTTTTCGCAATATTTGTTCGGCGGTGTCCTACTCTCCCACAGGGTCCCCCCTGCAGTACCATCGGCGCTGTAAGGCTTAGCTTCCGGGTTCGGAATGTAACCGGGCGTTTCCCTCACGCTATGACCACCGAAACACTATGAAACAGACAACCGCACCACACCCCGCAAAACCCAGGGATGTGGGGTTGTTCGTGGTTTCAGAACCAACACAGTGGACGCGAGCAACTGAGGACAAGCCCTCGGCCTATTAGTACCGGTCACCTCCAGCGGTTACCCGCCTTCCAGATCCGGCCTATCAACCCAGTCGTCTACTGGGAGCCTTAACCCCTCAAAGGGGGTGGGAACACTCATCTCGAAGCAGGCTTCCCGCTTAGATGCTTTCAGCGGTTATCCCTCCCGAACGTAGCCAACCAGCCATGCCCTTGGCAGAACAACTGGCACACCAGAGGTTCGTCCGTCCCGGTCCTCTCGTACTAGGGACAGCCCTTCTCAATGTTCCTGCGCGCGCAGCGGATAGGGACCGAACTGTCTCACGACGTTCTAAACCCAGCTCGCGTACCGCTTTAATGGGCGAACAGCCCAACCCTTGGGACCGACTCCAGCCCCAGGATGCGACGAGCCGACATCGAGGTGCCAAACCATCCCGTCGATATGGACTCTTGGGGAAGATCAGCCTGTTATCCCCGGGGTACCTTTTATCCGTTGAGCGACGGCGCTTCCACAAGCCACCGCCGGATCACTAGTCCCGACTTTCGTCCCTGCTCGACCCGTCGGTCTCACAGTCAAGCTCCCTTGTGCACTTACACTCAACACCTGATTGCCAACCAGGCTGAGGGAACCTTTGGGCGCCTCCGTTACTCTTTAGGAGGCAACCGCCCCAGTTAAACTACCCATCAGACACTGTCCCTGATCCGGATCACGGACCCAGGTTAGACATCCAGCACGACCAGACTGGTATTTCAACGACGACTCCCCCTGAACTGGCGTCCAGAGTTCACAGTCTCCCAGCTATCCTACACAAGCCGAACCGAACACCAATATCAAACTGTAGTAAAGGTCCCGGGGTCTTTCCGTCCTGCTGCGCGAAACGAGCATCTTTACTCGTAGTGCAATTTCACCGGGCCTATGGTTGAGACAGTCGAGAAGTCGTTACGCCATTCGTGCAGGTCGGAACTTACCCGACAAGGAATTTCGCTACCTTAGGATGGTTATAGTTACCACCGCCGTTTACTGGCGCTTAAGTTCTCAGCTTCGCACACCCGAAAGTGCACTAACCGGTCCCCTTAACGTTCCAGCACCGGGCAGGCGTCAGTCCGTATACATCGCCTTACGGCTTCGCACGGACCTGTGTTTTTAGTAAACAGTCGCTTCTCGCTGGTCTCTGCGGCCACCCCCAGCTCGAGCAGCAAGTGCTCTCACCAGTGATGGCCCCCCTTCTCCCGAAGTTACGGGGGCATTTTGCCGAGTTCCTTAACCATAGTTCACCCGAACGCCTCGGTATTCTCTACCTGACCACCTGAGTCGGTTTAGGGTACGGGCCGCCATGAAACTCGCTAGAGGCTTTTCTCGACAGCATAGGATCATCCACTTCACCACAATCGGCTCGGCATCAGGTCTCACCCT
>NZ_JBHXME010000354.1:0-1830 GCF_042721125.1 Streptomyces sp. NPDC058469 | reverse complement strand
GATCTGGAGATCGCCGTGCGGCGGGGCATGCTGGTCAGCCGAGGCCGAGGCGGCTGAGTGCGGTGGTCCAGTCGGTGACGATCGCCTGCTGGGCGGCGGTGAGGGTGACCTTGCCCTTGCAGACCGCGGTGTGCAGTTTCGTCTCCACCGGGTCCTTCGCGTTGTTGACCCCGGCCCCCTTCTTGTGACCGGGATCAGCGGGCTCCACCCACAGGTTGCGGTAGTCGTTCGGGTCCCCACCGAGTTGCAGGCTGATGAGGTGGTCGTACTCGGCGTCCCCCATGCGGCCGGTGAAACCGTAGGAGGCGGCGTTCAGCTTCTTCTCCTTGCCAGTGATCGACGTGGAAGGGCGGATGCCGGAGGTGTAGCCGCCCTTGCGGCAGATCGTGGACTTCAGGTTCGACTGGGTGACCGCCGGGGAGATCGCGCCGGGCGTGCACGCCGGGTCCTCCAGCGGCTCCCCCTTGAGATAGCGGTAGTGGCAGGTGCCCGCGGTTGGCTGCTTCTGCACGGTGTAGGTCTTCTGGGGGCCTGCCCCCACCGCGATCGCCCGTGCCGAGCCCCCGCCCTGGGCGGCGGTGCCCGACGGGCCCGGAGCCGGGGAACTGCTCGAAGAGGAGTCGGAGGTGCCGAGCGAGACCGACGAGCAGCCCGCCAGGAACACCATGGCAAGCAGCACAGATGACGCGGTACGGCGGATGGAACGCATGACGACCCCTCACGGTCCGGCGGAAGCTGAGCAGATGCTGCCCTACCCGGCCGCGGCTCTACCGCGCGGGGTGCGGCGCGAAGGTGCACAGGCGTCGCACAACCCCGCATCGCCACCTCTCCGGGTTTCACCGGATCACGAGCAGAAGTCGGACGGGGCCCGCGCCCAGGACCGCACCCGTGCCTCGCGCTGCTTGCTGCGCGGACCCCGGCTAATCGTTGGCGGCGATCAGGTCGTCCGCGGCAGGTCGCCTTGAGGGGTGTCAGCCGTCGAGTTCGTGGCGCACCCTCCGCGAGGGAGTGAAGGCGTAGAGGTTGAGGATGTCGGGCGGACCGGCGAGGCCAGGGCCGCCGTTCTTCACCCAGGTGGTGATGTCGGTGGCGGCGTGGGCCGCCTGTGAAGAGGACGCGGCTGTCCCTGCGGTGCCATCGGCCGTCGCTGCTCGTGCGCGGGACTTTACTGGCGTGACGGGCGCTGGGAATACTCGATCGTCGGTACCAGGGAGTTGTACCGATGGACGCTCACCAGAGCGCTCGCCTCGCGTGCCTCACACGTGCAGTACGACGTCCGCGGGCTCTGGTGCTGCGAGCACGCTGAACATCTGCCGGCAGGCAGCGAACCCTTCGACGACGATGGGCTGTTGGTCCTGAGCACGCCATCGTCGGGCGGTGAGGACGCCGGTTCTTGTGCAGCACGCCACAGGAGTGACGGCCCTGCGCAACGAGCGCGCCTTCGAGCTGAGTCGACTAAGCGCCTGTCAACCGTTGTAGGCCGCGCAGCGCTTGAGCGTCATCTTCGGCGTTCCCCGTCGTTCGGATGTGGGGGTGCATGGCGTCGAAAGCGGTGACGGCTTGGAAGGCGGCTTCTGCCTCGGCCGCGGCTGCCGTGACGTCGTCCCGGGAGCGCCGGCCTTCCTGGGCGTACATCTGCATGATCTGTAGGTTCTGCAGGGCCTTGTCTCGCGCGCGGGCCAACTCTCTCCGCTGTTCGGCCAAGGCGTCGCGTCCGGTCGCGGCATCGGGTGGAGTCACTGATTCCTAATGCTGTCTGTCAAGCCGTGTGAGCGGTGGGTGGCACGGCCTCGTAGGTCCGTCCGTCGCGGAGGAGGGCCCAGAGGACGT
>NZ_JBHXME010000353.1:0-1834 GCF_042721125.1 Streptomyces sp. NPDC058469 | reverse complement strand
CCTCTGGTGTTGCCACAGTTGGACGGGTGGGGACCAGGTACGCGGCGGGCTGCGCCGTACCGCCACGACCCGCTCCCGTTTCGTCGGCGAGTGCGGGTCAGCGAGGGTGCCGGAGCGTGCCCGTGAGGCGGGCCAGTGCTTCTGTCTCGCGGGGTGGTTCGCCGGTGAGGTCGCCGACGCGCCAGGCCGGTACCCAGGGCACGCGGTAGACGTCGATCACCGACTCGATGGCCTTGACGTAGTGGGCGAGCTGGCGGGGGAGTCGCCCGGGCGCGTCCGCTACGAGGACTACGGCGTCCAGGTCGAGCCCGGCCGGTGCCTCGCCGCGCCGGAAGACCTCCAGGGCGCGGGAGACGGCGGCCAGCCCGGCGGCGTGCGTGCGGGCGACGAGCAGGACCGACGGCGGGTCCTCGGGGCCCGGCCAGTCGCGTCCGCAGTCCTGGCCGCCGTAGACGGAAGTGAGGGTGGTGACGCCGGTGCCGCCGTGGGTGGCTACCCAGGAGAAGCGGCGTGGACCGGTAGGGGTGCCGGTGGGGATACTGGAGGGGCGCTCCGGTGCTTCCGGTGTCCCTGCGTGCGGGCCGTTGTCCACCGGCAGCGGTACCGGTCCGCGGAGCCAGATCTCCGGGCCCTGCCGTCCAGCTGTCTGCATGACCGAGCTCCTCCCTCGTGGCCCCGCCGCATCCTCACGGCATCCGAACGGGCGCGCGACGGGTCAGGGAACTCCTGGGACGAGGCTGTGACGTCGCGGTGACCTGGGAACCGGGTGGGAGCGGAGAGACTCAACAGTACGCGTAGGAACGGATCTTGACGCTGGGGAGTGCTTGCGCCTACTCCCCGACGGATGCGAGTGAGGGAACCGATGACTCGACTCAGCCGCGAGAAGAAGCGGGAACAGAAGCGAGCCGCACGCTCGGCACCCGCGGCGTCACCCTTCGAGGTACGCGTACCCGTGGACGGCCCGGGCGCCGGCGGTGCCTCCATCGGCGGTGTACCGGTCGCGGTGGCCGCGGGCGAGGAGATCCAGCAGGCGGTCCTGAGCCACCTCCACCGCATCGCCACGGCCACGGGACACTCCGTGCACGCCACGATCCACGACGCTCGGATCGGGTACGTGGTTCCGCTCCAGATCGATCCGGATGGGTCCAGTCACTTCTCGGCGGAGCCGTGGGCGATGGTCGGTGCGGGTGCGGGTGCGGGCGAGGGGGCGGTGCCGGCCGGGTTTCCGCCGCCGCCGCCCGCGCTGCCGCCTGGGGTATCCGCGGGCGGCGTAGAACCGGAATTCGAACCGGAATCGGCGCGGGAACCTGAGGACCGCCGTCTTCCGAGCGGTGACCCGGCGACCCATCGGCTGCGGGCGGTGCCGGAAGGGGAGGTGGTGCCGACCTTCCCGTTGCGGGCGGTGCCCGAGTCGGCGGGGGAGTCGGCGCCGACGTTTCCGCTGCACGCGGTGCCGGAGTCGGCAGAGGGGGGTATGCCGCTGGGCTCGGTCCAGCCGCCGACGGGGGCGTTCGGGCCGCCGCCGATGATGGACGCGGCGCCGGTCGCGGATGCCCCGCCGGTCGCAGACGCCCCGCCCTTCATGGACGCGAGGCCGGCCGCGACGGACGTACCGGATACGGCGTACGCGTCCGACCCGGCGTACGGTCCTGCCCCCGCGCGCTCCCAGTCCGCACCCGCGGCGCCCCTCCACCCCGAACCCGCCCCGGCGCCGCACCCCATCCCCACTCCGGAACGTTGCCCCCCCGCCCCCCCCCCACCCCCCACCCCCCACCCCCCCCCCCCCCCCCCACCCCCCCCCCCACCCCCCGCCCCCCCCCGCGGGGAACCCCCG
>NZ_JBHXME010000352.1:0-1863 GCF_042721125.1 Streptomyces sp. NPDC058469 | reverse complement strand
GGTCGGGGTCGACCTCCGGTGCCGGGCGCGGCTTGGCCGGGACCGGGCGGCGGAAGCGGGGCTGTTCGCCGGTGCCCTGACGGCGTGCGACGACGGCGGGCTTGAGCGGCACCGAGACCGGGTCGGGGTCGTCGCGGAACAGCAGGTGGACGGGGATCTCGGTGGTCGCCTCGTTCTGGATGAGCCGCGCGGGACGGGTCTGTCCCTCGGGCGGCCCCTCGTTCTCGGGCGTCTGTGAAGTGGTCGTCGTACTCATAGGTGCCTCCAGCCTCCGCGCCAGATGCGTCACAACGGGTGGGAACGAACGGGGTGATGAGCTTGGTGACGAGCGTGATTACGAGAAGAGCCGGCGCCAGGTCTCCGGGCCCGGGTAGCCGTCCGCCGCGCCGCCCCGCCAGCCCTGGGCGCGCTGGAAGGCCTCGACGTTGCGCCGGTCCGGCTCGCCCCAGCGCGGTCCCGGGCCGGTCGTGTAGTACTTGCCGAACCCCTTCTTGACCAGCTGCTTTCCCAGCTCGGTGACGTACTTGTTGGTCGCACCGGGGCGGAACACGGCCCGGCCCGGGTAGCCGGGGACGCCGTGCGAGGAGGGCGCGGGCGGGCCCGCCGCTCCCACGGCCGCGCCGCCGACGTCCTTGCCCTTGCCGGTGACGAGCAGTTGCCAGGTCTGCGGGCCGGGCAGGCCGTCCGCGTCCGCGCCGGTCCAGCCCTGGGCCAGCTGGAACGCCTGGGTGGCCCGTCGGTCCGCGTCCGACCAGCGCGGTCCCGGACCCGAGGTGTAGTACGAGCCGGCGCCCCGGGCGACGAGCATCGTGCCGAGCTGGGTGACGTACTTGTTGTCGGCGCCGGGGCCGAAAGACGACGCTCCCGGGTACGGCGTGTTCGTCTTGCCCGCGTCCACCGGAGTCACCGGGGTCACACCTTCCGTACCGCCCGTCACGCCCTTGTAGCGGTAGGGGACATAGCTGTCCGAGTGGCTCCAGTACGCGTACGGGGTGGACTGGCGGCGGGCGTGCGAGGGGGTCTCCTCCAGGGCGATGTAGTAGGTGTGCGTGTAGTCGGTCCAGCCGCCGAAAATGACGACGTGGGAGCCTTTCTCGGGGTTCGCCAGATTGTGGAACAGGAGAATGTCGCCGGGCTCCAGTTCGTCCTTGGAAATACGCACCCCGTACTGGTCGAGACTCCCGGTCCATTCGTTCCCCGGCAGTCCCCAGGCCATCGAGACGAACCCGGAGCAGTCCTGCCGGTAACCGTCCGACCAGTACGCGTTCATGCTGTACGGCACCTGCGCCGCGATCCATGTCTTGGCCCGGTTGATGATCTCGGCGCGGGTGGTCGTGGGCGCCTTGACCGCGCCGGCCGGTTTCCCGCCCGGCCCGTGCAGCGGGGCCTTGCCGCCCTGCGGGGTGGCGGGCTCGTCACCCGTGTCAGCTGCGGGAACGCCGGGAAAGGCCGGGGCGTGCGGGGTGGCCGCGGCCGGTACGGCGTGCCCGGCGGCGAGGGCCGCAGACGCGGCGGCCGCCACGAAGAGGACCCGCTGGGCGGCGGGCTGGCCGCCGGTGCGGCCGGTCGGGGAATGCGGCAGGACGCGCCGCCGGTTGACGCATCCGGGGCAGTCGCAATCGCTCGCGGGATCGAATTCTTCGAATACCGGAGTCTCCATGCGACGCCCCTCACACTCCAGGTGGAAATATCCGCGCTCGTGCACATCCGTCAGTTTCTCAACTGTCTTCCGGACCCGCATGTTGACGGTCCGAATGATGTACAGCGGCCCACCGGGGCCCGTCCGGGGGTGGTCGGGAGCACCCCCCGGCATCCGGTAGAGTTGTGCAGGTCAACACGCGCCGCTAGCTCAGTTGGTTAGAG
>NZ_JBHXME010000351.1:0-1893 GCF_042721125.1 Streptomyces sp. NPDC058469 | reverse complement strand
ATCCGGTGCAGGCCCTGAAGGAGATGAAGCGGGTGTCCAAGCCGGGCGGGTTCATCGCCGCCCGCGACGCGGACTACGCGGTGATGACCTGGTACGGCCGACCTCGAAGCAGCCCGCGCGGCCGTCGCCAAGACGACGATCTCCCCCGAAATCACCGCCTACGTAGTCGACATCTGCCGCGCCACCCGCGAATCGCCGTCCCTCACCCTCGGCGTGTCCCCGCGCGGCGCCACCGCCCTCCTGGCCACCTCGCGCGCGTGGGCCTGGCTCACAGGCCGCGACTACGTCATCCCCGACGACGTGAAGGCCCTGGCGCTCCCCACCCTCCGCCACCGCGTACAGCTGCGCCCCGAGGCCGAGATGGAGGGCGTGACGGCGGACTCCGTGATCAACGCGATCCTCGCCCACGTCCCGGTCCCCCGCTGATGGCCCTCACCGGACGCGCCGCCCTCCTCGCCGCCCTGGGCTCCCTCCCCGTAGGCATCTGGGAACCCAGCTGGACGGGCATCCTGGCCGTCAACGCCCCCCTGGCGGTGGCCTGTGCCTGCGACTTCGCCCTGGCCGCCCCCGTACGCCGCCTGAGCCTGACCCGCTCGGGCAACACCTCCGTACGCCTGGGCGAATCAGCCGACGTCACCCTGACGGTCACCAACCCGTCCCGACGCCCGCTCCGCGCCCGCATCCGCGACGCCTGGCCCCCCAGCAGCTGGCTCCCCAGCACCGAATTCGCCGCCTCCCGCCACCGCCTGACGGTCCCGCCCGGAGAACGCCGCCGCCTCACCACCCGCCTACGCCCCACCCGCCGCGGCGACCGCCACGCAGACCGAGTGACCATCCGTTCCTATGGCCCCCTCAGCCTCCTCACCCGCCAGGGCACCCACGCGGTCCCCTGGGCGGTCCGCGTCCTGCCCCCGTTCACCAGCCGCAAGCACCTCCCCTCGAAACTCGCCCGACTACGCGAACTCGACGGCCGCACCAGCGTGCTGACCCGCGGCGAAGGCACGGAATTCGACAGCTTGCGCGAGTACGTCCCCGGCGACGACACCCGCTCCATCGACTGGCGCGCCACCGCCCGCCAGACCACGGTCGCGGTACGCACGTGGCGCCCCGAACGCGACCGCCACATCCTCCTCGTCCTCGACACCGGCCGCACCTCAGCGGGCCGCGTCGGCGACGCCCCCCGCCTCGACGCCTCCATGGACGCCGCCCTGCTCCTGGCAGCCTTGGCGTCCCGCGCCGGCGACCGCGTGGACCTCCTCGCCTACGACCGCCGGGTCCGCGCCCTCGTCCAGGGCCGCACGGCACGCGACGTACTCCCGTCACTGGTCAACGCGATGGCGACCCTCGAACCGGAACTGGTCGAAACGGACGCCCGAGGCCTGGCAGCCACCGCGATCCGCACGGCACCCCGCCGCTCCCTGATCGTCCTGCTGACCAGCCTCGACACGGCCCCGGTCGAAGAGGGCCTGCTCCCCGTCCTCGCCCAACTCACCCAGCGCCACACAGTTCTGGTGGCATCCGTGGCAGATCCCCACATCGCCCGCATGGCCACGGCCCGTGGAAACACGGAGGCGGTCTACGAGGCGGCAGCTGCGGCACGCGCCCAGACCGAACGCGACCGCACCTCGGAAAAACTCCGCCGGGCCGGCGTCACCATCGTCGACGCGACACCGGACGATCTCGCGCCGGCACTGGCGGACGCATATCTGGCCCTCAAGAGTGCGGGACGCCTCTAATACACGCCTGCAATACGGGGCCTGCTTGAAAAAGCAGAGCCCAGCCCTTTGCAGGACCCCCTAAACGCAGAAAACCCCCGTACCGGATTAACGGTACGGGGGTTTTCGCAATATTTGTTCGGCGGTGTCCTACTCTCCCACAGGGTCCCCCCTGCAG
>NZ_JBHXME010000350.1:0-1980 GCF_042721125.1 Streptomyces sp. NPDC058469 | reverse complement strand
CGGTACGGCAGCCCACGCGCTCGCCACCCGGCTGTCGGCCCTCGGTACTCCCCCGGCCGGACTCGTGCTGATCGACTCGTACCACATCACCCCGGACCGGGAGGCCGAGCCGTGGCTGCTGTCCCTGCCCGCCCGGATTCCGCTGATGGTCGGCGAGAGCTTCGACACCATGGTGGACGATCTGACGCTGCTGTCGCTGGGTGCCTACACCCGGATGTTCCGCGGCTGGCACCCCGAGCCCACCGAGGTGCCCACCCTTCTGGTGCGCGCGTCCGAGCCGCTGGCGGACATGCCGCGGGGGCGGCGTTCGTCCTGGCCGCATGTAAGGGACACGGCGGACACCGCCGGTACCCATCTCAGCGTGCTGGAGGAGGACGCCCCGACGACGGCCAAGGTCATCCGCGACTGGATCGACGCGCTCGCGTAGTCCGGCACGAAACCCAATATCTACGTCGGCGACATGAGAATTGAAATTAACGACCGCACACGGCCGATCGCGCCGTGCTACTATTGATCTCAGTTGCAGTTGTGGTTGCCAAACCCTTCAGATGCCCGCACCGCCCTCCGGGACGGTGGAGCATTTTTTTGTGTGTCCGGTTTCTTTCCGGCGGGGTGATCATCACGGCGACACGGAGTCCGCACACTGCGGGCTCCGCTGACCGCCCCGAAGGAGAACAAAATGGCCAGTGGCACCGTGAAGTGGTTCAACGCGGAAAAGGGTTTCGGCTTCATCGAGCAGGACGGTGGCGGCGCTGACGTCTTCGCCCACTACTCGAACATCGCCGCCCAGGGCTTCCGTGAGCTGTCCGAGGGCCAGAAGGTGACCTTCGACATCGCGCAGGGCCAGAAGGGCCCGACGGCCGAGAACATCGTTCCTGCGTAACAACGACGTTTACTTCGCAGCTGGGGCCCGCACCTTGGGGTGCGGGCCCCAGCTCGCTGCATTTCCCATGCTGTCGGCGCTATTCCGCCGAAGCCACCGGCTCGTTCTTGCGATTCTCTGCGCCGTTCATTCACTGCGGGAATTCCTTGATACGTGCCATATCAAGGAAGGTTCCACATTTTGAACCGCGCACGTACAAATGATCGCTTCGCGCGAAAGCGCAATGGAAATCCGGAATCCGGAAAGAGCGGCGGCTACCGCTCGGCGGCCCCGTCCGGCAACCGCTCCAGCGCGCCGCGCCGCTCCAAGGGCGGCGGTGGCCGACCGGTCGCCCTGCAGGGCGAGTTCGCGCTGCCGAAGACGGTGACCCCCGGCCTTCCCGCCGTGGAGTCGTTCGCCGAACTCGACATGCCCGCAAAGCTGTTGGCCGCGCTCGGTCACGAGGGCGTCACCGTCCCGTTCCCGATCCAGGCGACGACGCTCCCCAACTCCCTCGCCGGCCGTGACGTGCTCGGCCGTGGCCGCACCGGCTCCGGCAAGACCCTCGCCTTCGGTCTCGCGATGCTGGCCCGTACGGCGGGCCGCCGCGCCGAGCCGCGAGCGCCCCTCGCGCTCGTCCTCGTCCCCACCCGCGAGCTGGCCCAGCAGGTCACCGACGCGCTCACCCCGTACGCCCGCGCCGTCAGCGTGCGGATGACCACCGTCGTCGGCGGTATGTCGATCGGCCGTCAGGCCGGGGCGCTGCGTGGCGGTGCGGAGGTCGTGGTCGCGACGCCGGGACGCCTCAAGGACCTCATCGAGCGCGGCGACTGCCGACTCGACAGTGTCTCCATCACCGTCCTCGACGAGGCCGACCAGATGGCCGACATGGGCTTCATGCCCCAGGTCACCGCGCTGCTCGACCAGGTGCAGACGGGTGGCCAGCGGATGCTGTTCTCCGCCACCCTGGACCGCAACGTGGACCTCCTGGTCCGCCGCTACCTGACCGACCCCGTCGTCCACTCCGTCGACCCCTCCGCGGGCGCGGTCACGACGATGGAGCACCACGTCCTGCACGTCCACGGCACGGACAAGCAGCGGGCGACGACCGAGATCGC
>NZ_JBHXME010000349.1:0-2028 GCF_042721125.1 Streptomyces sp. NPDC058469 | reverse complement strand
AGATACTGGCCCCGTGCCATCGAGCTCGGGGCGCCCTCCTCGTCGTAGAGCCGGGTCTACTCCCCCAGCAGCCTCCGCACCCGCTCCTGTCCCACGGCCAGCAGCAGCGTGGGGAGGCGTGGGCCGGTGTCGCGGCCGACGAGCAGGTGGTAGAGGAGGGCGAAGAACGTCCGCTGGGCGGTCTTGATCTCCGGCGGGAGTTCCTTGGCGGTCGCGTCGGCGGAGAAGCCGGCCTGGACCTTGGGGACGCCGTAGACGAGGTGGCTCAGGCCGTCCAGGGACCAGTGGTCGGCGAGGCCGTCGCGCAGGAGTCGCAGGGACTGCTGGGAGGCCTCGTCGAGGGACTTGAGGAGTTCGGCGTCGGGTTCGTCGCGCACGATGGTCCGCTGGTCGGCGGGGACGTGCGTGTTGATCCAGGCCTCGGCCTTGTCGAGGCGGGGGCGGACCTCGTCGAGGGTGGACAGCGGGTTGGCGGGGTCGAGTTCGCTGAGGATGCGCAGCGACTGGTCCTCGTCTCCCGCGGTGATGTCGGCGACGGACGCGAGGGTCCGGTACGGCATCGGGCGGGGCGTGCGCGGGAGTTCACCGGCGGCGGTGCGGACCGCGCGCGAGTGGGCGGCGAGGTCGGCGGGCAAGGCGGCGCCCTCCGCGACCTTCCCGTCCAGCTTGTCCCACTCGTCGTAGAGGCGCTGGATCTCCTGGTCGAAGGCGATCTTGAAGGACTGGTTGGGGCGGCGGCGGGCGTAGAGCCAGCGCAGGAGCTGCGGTTCCATGATCTGGAGCGCGTCGGCCGGGGTGGGGACCCCGCCCTTGCTGCTGGACATCTTGGCCATGCCGCTGATGCCGACGAAGGCGTACATCGGCCCGATGGGCCGCTCGCCGCCGAAGATCCCGACGATCTGCCCGCCGACCTGGAACGAGGACCCCGGGGACGAGTGGTCGACACCACTCGGCTCGAAGATCACGCCCTCGTAGGCCCAGCGCATGGGCCAGTCGACCTTCCAGACCAGCTTGCCGCGGTTGAACTCACTGAGGCGGACGGTCTCGGCGAAGCCGCACGCGTCGCAGGTGTACGACAGCTCGGTGGTGTCGTCGTCGTACGCCGTGACGGTGGTGAGGTCCTTGCCGCAGTCGCCGCAGTAGGGCTTGTACGGGAAGTAGCCGGCGGAACCGGAACTGCCGTCGTCCTCCTCGGCCGCGCCGGAACCCGCCTCGGCCTCCAGCTCGGCGGCGTCGACGGCCTTCTGCTGTTGCTTCTTGGCCGGGGCCTTCTTGGTGCGGTACTGGTCGAGGATCGCGTCGATGTCGCCGCGGTGCTTCATGGCGTGCAGGATCTGCTCGCGGTACACGCCGGAGGTGTACTGCGCGGTCTGGCTGATCCCGTCGAACTCCACGCCCAGTTCGGCGAGGGAGGCGACCATCGAGGCCTTGAAGTGCTCCGCCCAGTTCGGGTACGGCGAACCGGCCGGGGCCGGTACGGATGTCAGCGGCTTCCCGATGTGCTCGGCCCAGCTCGGGTCGGTGCCCTCGACGCCGTTGGGCACCTTGCGGTAGCGGTCGTAGTCGTCCCAGGAGATGAGGTGGCGGACCTCGTGGCCCCGGCGGCGGATCTCGTCGGCGACGAGGTGCGGGGTCATGACCTCGCGCAGGTTGCCGAGGTGGATGGGCCCTGACGGGGACAACCCGGACGCGACGACTACGGGTTTGCCCGGGGCCCGACGCTCCGACTCCTCGATGACCTCATCCGCGAAACGGGAGACCCAGTCGGTGGTCTCGGTGCTCTGAGCCACGATCGGCACGTCCTTCTTTCTGACACGGGGCAGCCGGTACGGTCGCACGACTGACCGTTTCATTGTCCCAGGCGACCCCACATCCACGAAAACGCCTTTTCCAAGCCCGTGACCGGGAGGGGGCCGGGGGGTGGGGCTTGGCGTGAGGGGGTGGAGGGGCGCGGGTGCGGTGGGGCCGGGTCGGGGGTGGGTGGCTCCGGTTGTGTGCGGGGTGCGGGTGCGTGGGGCTTGTCGCGCA
>NZ_JBHXME010000348.1:0-2075 GCF_042721125.1 Streptomyces sp. NPDC058469 | reverse complement strand
CGGAATCGGCGTAGCCGACGCGACCGCAGGGAGCGCCCTTTACTCGGCTCACGCAATCCCGACACTGACAAAGAAGCGGGCGGCCCAACGGTCACTTCACGACGTACGCAAGCGGCATCTCAGGGCGGTGAGTTGACGCCCGGAAGCTGCCATCGCCGCGCCCGGCCCACCTCCGTACCGGACAGCTCGGTCGAGGCGATCCCCGGAACTCGCGCCGCACCCCGACCGACAACCCCGCCCGCCTCCGAACTCCTCGCCAACGCCCTCCGCCCCACCACCGACCGCACCGCCCCCAGAGATTTACTGAACTCACGTACAACCCTTACGCACCACCGCAGGTCTCCTGATCGCCAACCACCGGTGAAGCCGAGGACAACTCCCGGCAAACACGGACGGTACGCACCCATCGACACCGATCGACACCTCACCGACGCGGATGCCCGCCCGCATCCCCCGCATGCCGCAGGAGAACCCCGCATGCACCAGCAGCAACACCCGTACCTGAGACTCGCCCTCGCGACGGCCGCCGCGGCCGCGCTGACGGGCGGTCTGCTCACGCTCTCGGCGACGACAGCAAGCGCCGCCGACTCCTTCAAAACCGCGAAGGCCGACTTCAACGGCGACGGAATCGGCGACGCCGTGGCCTCCGCGCCCGGCGCCTACGTCACCGGCAAGGCCAACGCCGGCCAGGTCGTCGCGCTGTACGGCACCGCCACCGGCGTATCGTCCGCGAAGCGTTCGACGCTGAGCCAGAACTCCGGCAACGTGCCCGGTACCGCCGAGAAGGGCGACTACTTCGGCTACGCGACGGCGTACGCCGACTTCAACGGCGACGGATACGACGACCTCTCCGTGGCCTCGCCGTACGAGAAGGTCGGTACCGACACCGACGGCGGCGCGCTCGCGATCCTGTGGGGCTCGAAGAGCGGCCTGACCGGCAAGAGCAGCGACGTCCCGGACCCGGCCGTGTCCGGGCACGACAACTGGGGCCAGACCCTGGCCGCGGGCGACTTCGACGGCGACGGCAAGGCAGACCTCGCAGTCGGTAGCTCGTCCGCCACTGTCTACGTCTACAAGGGCGGCTTCAGCAGCTCCACCGGCAAGCCCGGCGGCCGTTACACGATCAAGCCCCCGATCCGCTCCGGCACGACCGGCTTCCCGTACGGCCCGGAGCACCTCACGGCCGGTGACGTGAACGGCGACGGCCGCACCGACCTCGTGGTCGACGGCTTCGAGTCGCAGACGTCCAACGGCTGGAACACCAACTACTACGTGCCGGGCGCCGCGAACGGCCTGAGCATCGCGGGCGTGAAGACCCTGAAGGCCGGCATCGTCACCGGTATCGGCGACATCAACGGCGACGGTTACGGCGACATCGTCACCGGCGCCGGCTGGGACGCCACGACCGGCGACGGTACGACCGTCCCGGACTCGGCGAACGGCGGCAAGGTGAACATCACCTACGGCTCCGCGTCCGGCCCCGCCTCCACCACCGGTATCACCCAGAACTCCGGGAACATACCCGGCAGTTCGGAGAAGGGCGACGCCTTCGGCTGGGACCTGGACCTCGGCGACGTCAACGGCGACGGTTACCAGGACGTCGTCGTCTCCGCCCCGAACGAGGACCTCGGCGCCGCCACCAACGCCGGCATGGTCACGGTCGTCTACGGCTCCGCGACCGGCGCCGACACCACCACCGGCGTCCAGTCCTTCGCCCAAAGCACGGCCGGCGTCCCCGGCGCCGACGAGAAGAGCGACCTCTTCGGCGCCGACGTCAAGCTCGACGACGTCAACGGCGACGGCAAGGCGGACCTGCTCGTCGGCTCGTACGAGAACGACGGCAACGGCGCGGTGACCTACCTCCCCTCCAACGGCACGAAGATCACCACCACCGGCTCCCGCACGATCTCCCCCAGCACCTCGGGCGTCTCGACCTCGGGCACACCGCAGTTCGGCGCCCAGTTCGCCGACTAGCAGCCAAGTCGTCTGCCGGGCCGGGGGCGCGTCGGGTCGGGAGGGTGCCGCCCCCCCGACCGAAACCCCGGGCGTCGCCCCCCCGGGCCACAGCCAGGGGC
>NZ_JBHXME010000347.1:0-2082 GCF_042721125.1 Streptomyces sp. NPDC058469 | reverse complement strand
AAGCGAAAACCCCCAGGGTGACCTGGGGGTTTTCCGCTGTGTCCGAGGGGGGACTTGAACCCCCACGCCCGATAAAGGGCACTAGCACCTCAAGCTAGCGCGTCTGCCATTCCGCCACCCGGACAAGGTGTCTGTCGCGCGTGGCTTCCCTCGCGGCGACGAAGGAAACATTACCAGGCTTCCAGGGGTGGCCGATCACCCCCTGTTCCCGCCCTCGTCCCGCGTGAACGGCGTGTGACGGGCCGGGACCGCCCTTGGGGTGAGGTGCGGTGGAGAGAGAGGATGGGGGAGGACCACCAGCAGTGACAGTGGGAGGAAGCAGCGTGAGCGACACGGACACGGCCAAGGGCGTCACCGGCGAGGACGAGGTCGTGGACCTCTGCCGCGAGCTGATCCGGATCGACACCAGCAACTACGGCGACCACTCGGGCCCGGGTGAGCGCAAGGCGGCCGAGTACGTCGCCGAGCAGCTCGCCGAGGTGGGCCTCGAACCCGAGATCTTCGAGTCGCACCCGGGACGCGCGTCCACGGTGGCCCGGATCGAGGGCACGGACCCCTCCCGGCCCGCGCTCCTCATCCACGGCCACCTGGACGTCGTACCGGCGAACGCGGCCGACTGGAACCACCACCCCTTCTCCGGCGAGGTCGCGGACGGGTGCGTGTGGGGGCGCGGCGCCGTCGACATGAAGGACATGGACGCGATGACCCTGGCGGTCGTCCGCGACCGGCTGCGCAGCGGGCGCAGGCCCCCGCGCGACATCGTGGTCGCCTTCCTCGCGGACGAGGAGGCGGGCGGTACGTACGGTGCGCGGCACCTCGTCGACAACCACCCCGAGCTGTTCGAGGGCGTCACCGAGGGCATCAGCGAGGTCGGCGGGTTCTCGTTCACGGTGAGCGAGGAGCGGCGGCTCTACCTGATCCAGACGGCCGAGAAGGGCATGCACTGGATGAAGCTGACCGTGGCCGGTACCGCCGGGCACGGGTCGATGATCCACCGGGACAACGCGATCACCGAGCTGTCGGAGGCGGTCGCCCGTATCGGCCGGCACGAGTTCCCGGTGCGGGTCACCAAGACGACGCGGGCCTTCCTCGACGAGCTGGGCGACGCGCTCGGCACCCAGCTGGACCCGGAGGACATGGAGTCCACCCTCGCCCGGCTCGGCGGCATCGCCAAGCTCATCGGCGCGACCTTGAGGAACACCGCCAACCCGACGCAGCTGAACGCCGGTTACAAGGTCAACGTCATCCCCGGCGAGGCCACCGCGCACGTCGACGGGCGGTTCCTGCCGGGGTACAAGGAGGAGTTCCTCGCCGACCTCGACCGGATTCTCGGGCCGAATGTGAAGCGTGAGGGCGCGCACTCCGACAAGGCACTGGAGACCACCTTCGACGGGGCGCTGGTCGAGGCCATGCAGTCCTCGCTGCTCGCCGAGGACCCGACCGCGAAGGCCATCCCGTACATGCTCTCCGGCGGTACGGACGCCAAGTCCTTCGACGACCTGGGCATCCGAGGCTTCGGCTTCGCACCGCTCAAGCTGCCGCCGGAGCTGGACTTCGCGGGCATGTTCCACGGGGTCGACGAGCGGGTGCCGGTGGAGGGGCTGAAGTTCGGGGTGCGGGTGCTGGACCGGTTCATCGACGCGTCCTGAAGCCGTACGGCGTGCGTTGACGCCGAAATTCGACCGCTCGTACGGAAGCCACTGGGACGGGTGAATGTGCTCATAAGCTCGTAGCTCCATTACTCCCTCCTCGTTACAGGTGATGCGATCGGCAACACGAGATCGCTTTTGCCAACAAGGAGGAATAATGATCAAGAAGGTCGTCGCCGCTGCGGCTGCCACTGGTGGCCTGGTTCTCGCGGGAGCGGGCCTGGCCGTCGCCGACTCGGGCGCTCAGGGTGCCGCTGTGCACTCCCCGGGTGTCGTTTCCGGCAACGTCGTCCAGGTTCCCGTCCACGTCCCGGTGAACGTGTGCGGCAACACGATCTCGGTGATCGGTCTGCTGAACCCCGCCTTCGGCAACACCTGCATCAACAAGTGACGTCGGCCCTCTGAGGGGGCGACCACGTCCTCGGCCCCGGAG
>NZ_JBHXME010000346.1:0-2134 GCF_042721125.1 Streptomyces sp. NPDC058469 | reverse complement strand
TGTCCCGTCTCTGTCGACCTGACCCCCGTCTCAAGTGATCTGGTCTGATTCGCTCGTCATCTCAGATGATCTGGTTCACCGCGAGCGGCGGTGTCGGCTACAGCGGGTCTTGCTGTTCGGCCTGTTCGGCGGGGAACAGGATGGGGCTGAGGAGGTATCGGGTACGTTCCCCCGACGCTTCGTTGGCGAGGAGGGGCGCGATGGCGGCTTGCATCGCGCCGATCAGTGCTACGAGCTCGTCCTTGCTGAGCCAGATTGCGTGCTGCCGATAGCCGACGAGGTCGTCTACGGGATCGCTGCCTTCGCGCTCCAGGTAAGCGCCGAACTCCGCGACCAGGGCGGCCATGGCGGCAGCGAATGCCCGCTCGTGGTGCTGCGGGGTGAGCGCACGCGCGGTTTCCGCATCGATGCCCGCGCGTTCCTGCCGCAGTCGGTATCGGCGTTCGACGGCGCCCCGCACCCGCCGTTCGTCGGCGACGTCGAGGATGCCACCCGCGGCGAGGAGGTCGACGTGCCGGTAGACGGTCGCCTTGGACACGTCCGGGATCAGAGCGCACAGCTGCCCGGTGGTCAGGACCCGCCTGCCGCGCAGTGCGTGAACCACGCGGAGGCGGACAGGATGCGCCAGGAGTTCCAAGGTGTCCATCTCCTCACTTTCTCATGCATGCTACCTTTCTCAAATCTAAGAAAGGTGAGGGGATGCAGACTGCGGAGGAGACCGCCGTGCTGGTGGTCGCGTGGGCGCGCGATGGCCGTTTCAAGGAGATCGCTGCGCTGTTCGCCCCGCCGTTGCGTGCCGCGCTGACCGCCGAGACACTCCAAGCGGCCTGGCTCGCCGAGACAGCGGGAACCGGTCCGGTCACGGACCTCGGCGAACCGTCGAGCGAGAGCCTGCGGCCGGACCTGATCCGTGTCAGCGTTCCCGTGGTGTGCGAGCGGGGACAGTTCAGCGCCGTCATGTCGGTCGACTCCGCCGGCCTGCTGAACGGGCTGCGCCTCGCGCCCCCTGCCTGCGAGCCCTGGGCTGCGCCCTCCTATGCGGATCCGGACGCCTTCGAGGAGCACGACGTCACGGTCGGAGCCGGTGCTCTCGCCGTGGCCGGCACCGTCACTGTTCCGCGTGGCGACGGCCCGTGGCCCGGGGTCGTGCTGCTGAGCGGCGGAGGTCCCTTCGACCGGGACGCGACCAGCGGACCCAACAAGCCCCTCAAGGACCTCGCCTGGGGTCTGGCCAGCCACGGCGTGGCAGTGCTGCGCCACGACAAGGTGACCTTCACACACGCGGCGGAGGTCGCCGCCGCGGACGACTTCACGATGACACGCGAGTACGTCCCCTACGCCGTTGCCGCCGTGCGCCTGCTCCAGGAGGAGCCGCGCGTCGATGCCGGCCGGGTGTTCGTCGCCGGGCACAGCATGGGCGGCAAGGTCGCCCCACGGGTCGCCGAGACCGAGCCGTCCGTCGCGGGCGTCGTGATCCTGGCGGGCGACGCCGAGCCCATGCACCGGGCGGCCGTCCGGGTCGTGGGCCACCTCGCCGCCCTCGACCCCGGCCCGCACTCCGAGGCGGTCCTTGCGGAGATCACCCGTCAGGCCGCGACCGTCGAGACCGCCCTGTCACCCCGTACGCCCCGGGAGGACCTGCCCTTCGGTCTTCCTGCCTCGTACTGGCTGGACCTGCGCTCCTACGACCCGGTTGCCACCGCCGCCCGCCTGGACAAGCCGCTCCTGATCCTTCAGGGCGGCCGCGACTACCAGGTCACCGTCGAGCATGACTTGTCCCTCTGGCGAGAGGGACTGGCCGGGCGTCCGGACGTCACCATCCAGATCCACGAAGTCGACGACCACCTCTTCTTCCCAGGGACGGAACCATCGACGCCCGCCGGGTACATGGCACCCCAGCACGTCGACGCGGCGGTCATCACGGACGTCGCCGCATGGCTGGACTGCCGGCTTCAGCACGAACCCTGCAACCGGGCGAAAACGCCCCAGGCGAACCAGATCACCTGAGACGGACACAGGTATCCGCTCTCCCCGGACCAGATCATCTGAGATTTTCAATGCCTCCACGTCTCACTTGAACTGGTCGATCCAGGTCAGAGCCGGTCTCGCAGACCAGACCCTTTGCGACGGGACA
>NZ_JBHXME010000345.1:0-2189 GCF_042721125.1 Streptomyces sp. NPDC058469 | reverse complement strand
CGCTACGTCACACCGCCCGCGACTGCCGCCGCTCCCTGACCGCCCTCGGCCTCACCGGATGAACCCGGACAGAATCGACCATGCAACGGACCCTGGGGTTGGCGGGCAGCGCGGTGTCGGGATTCCTCCCGGTCCGTTTCTCCACTCACGGATCAGTGGCCACACCGAGACAGCTCAGGAGGTGTGCCAGGTGAATTTCCCCGCAAGGGCCTTGAATCGGAGCAGCGGGGCCACGGTGACGTTCATCTACGGGAAGAGCGGTGGGCCCCACGGGAGTTCGTTGCGGTGTAATGAAGCGGCCGCCACGGTGGAATGTCCCGGCACGCGACGGGCGCGCCCGGGATGTCACAGAAGTCGGTCACCCAGGACGGAGAGGAACTGGAGTCTCTCGTAGCCTTCGCTGCCGGGGGTGGTGGTGAAAACGGTGAGGATCTGGGGCTGGTCGGCATCTGTCAGGCTCTGTCCGTGCAGCTCCGTGAGGCCGACTTGAGGATGGTCGATCATTCTGGGTGCGCAGTACGGGCCGATGACGGGGTGTTGTCGCCAGACGTCGGCGAACTCCTCGCTTCTGCCGAGCAACGTCTCGACGAGGCCGGTGACGGGGGCCGTCGGGGTGACGGGTGTGGGCCGCGAGGAGTTGGGCGGTCATGGTCCGGCCGTGCTGGGGATGGTCGTAGGCCGGGAAGAGCCGCCGTTCGGCGGGGACGGTGAACCAGCGGAAGGCCAACGACCGGACGATGCCGGTGTGTTGGGTCTGGTCGCCGATCAGGAGGACGGAGAGCCGGTTCTGCGCGAGTGTCTCTCCCAGATGGTTGATGATCTGGGCCGGGCTTTCCTCCATGCGCTGGAAGATGCGCCGCATCCCGGGGCTGATGTGGTCCCGTGCGCGGGACACACTTGGGGGTGTCGTAGCCACCCAGCCGGAAGAGGTGCTCGCGTTCGTCCAGCTACAGGCGCAGGCCCTGGGCGAAGTTGGCTGATCGGGGGCGTTTGCCCAGGGATGTGCGAGCGCCGTCCGTGACCGCGGTGGGATCACTGTGCATGCCGACTCCTCAACAGGGTGGGCGGGTGACGGGTCGCAGTCGGCTCCGGCGCGACGGGGGCACGGGGGCACGGGCGAAAAATTCGGCAGGGGCCTGCGAGTGCCGCTCGTACTACATGTCGCATGCCCTGCCATCGATCTCTCTCTGCGGGCTCTGGCGAACACCATGACCCGGCGATCGCATGCATTCCAGGTGGCGGACCATGTCGGCGGCGCCTGCGCCTGCCCGTGACGTCGCGGGGCGTTGTGGCGGAGTGGCGCGGCGGGAGCTGTACGTGCCGTCCGTCCGGTTGTGTCAGAAGGTGCGGTGTCGGATGTGTTCGGCCTTGAGGGGAAGCCGGTCATCCACGTGTCTCACCCGGCGCACCCGACCGCCGCGACGTCACGCCTCCACGGGAGGCGGGCCGGAGCTGATTCTTACGTGACTCTGACAGGCCCCCCGAACGCCTTCATACGCCGCTGCACAACGGCAACTCTGGCCGCACACTCCCCAGACCGGAGGATCCGCAATGAGTAGGCACAACAAACGCAGGTCCAAACTGCAGAAGAGGCTGACCGTCCTCGGCGGTGGAACGGTGGCCGTCGCGGCGGTCGTGGTCACGGTCAACGTCGCTTCCGCGGCGCAGGTTTCACCCACTCCACGCGCCGCGTCGAAGGCCGACCACGCCGTCTTCGTCCAGGGCGACGAACTGACCGGAAACGTCATCCACGTCTTCCGCCGGGGCGACGACGGGAAGCTGACCGCCGCGGGAAAGTACGCGACCGGCGGCAAGGGCGGCGACCAGACCGACGCGCCCACCGACTCGCTCGCCTCGCAGGGATCCCTCGTCTACGACCACCGGTCCGGCCGGCTCCTCGCGGTCAACGCGGGCAGCGGCACCCTGACGTCCTTCGCCGTGCACGGCCGGAAACTGACAGACCGTCAAACACTCGCCACCGGAGGCGACTTCCCCTCCTCCATCACGGTCTCGGGGGATCTCGCCTACGTCATGAACGCGGGCGGCGAGGGAAGTGTCCAGGGCTTCCGGATCACCGCCAAGGGGCTGAAGCCACTGAGCGGTTCGTACCGCGGCCTGGGGCTGAAGAACGAGAAGGTGCCATTGTTCAGCAGCTCGCCGGGGCAGGTCGCGTTCACGCCGGACGGCCG
>NZ_JBHXME010000344.1:0-2198 GCF_042721125.1 Streptomyces sp. NPDC058469 | reverse complement strand
GCCCGGCCCCGTCGCATGAAGCGTCGGACGATCGCCTGGGCCGCCGCCTTCTCGCAGGTCCCGGCGCGGCGGGAGACGTGGGCCACCAGCCCGTCCAACGGCCGACGATCCTGGCGTGGGTCCTCCGAGTGTTCGATCCGGTCACCTGCTGGCGAGGGTGCGGGCAGGTGTCGTAGGGCGGACGGGTCGTGATCCGCTTGGACGAGCCGAGTCCAGCGCGTCGATGTGGTGCCGTCTCCCCTCGTCGTCGTGCGGAGGAGCGGCCGCCGCCGACATCTCCCGGAGATTCCGCCCCGGCCGACGGATGCGGAAGTCGCGGAGGGAAGCGACCATGAGCCGCATCGAGGGAGTGGAGATGCCCGTATGACGTGTTCCGCTGAACCTCTTTGGTATGCCCTGCTGGGCTCGGAGCAGGCCTTTACGGCGGCTGCGGCCATCCTGGGTGCCACCGGGGGCAGTTCGGGGTTCATCGAGTCTCTCCGCGGAGGCGTTCGCCCACCCAGCGGGCAAGGGCGAGAGGACGATGGGCGACGCTCCTTATACGGAAACGGCCCGGACATCGCGTCGATCGGGCGGGATACCTCGGGCCGGGCGGGCGAACACTATGAACGCAATGATCGACGGGTAGTCCCCACATGCGGCGGTTCCTAACATCACGGATCGCAGGGCAACTTCGCACAGCGAATTCATAGGAGCCGCTCCCGTGACGACACTTGACGCGCCCGTACCGGTACGCCGGCGACTCTCGCCCGCTCGCTACCGTCGGGCAGTACTGGCCGCCGGTGTGGCCGCGGCACTCCTCGGCACGCTCGGCAACGCCCCCGCGCCCCGGGCACACGAGCGGCCCGCGCCAGCCACCTGCCCGCCCAACCTGGTCGGGAAGGCGACGTGTTACACGGGTCAGGACACCAACGGGGCGTACTACACGATGGCTGTTCCGACCCGCTGGAACGGATCCCTCGTCGTGCACGCGCACGGCGGACCCGATCTCGGCGACTCCTCGGACCCCTCACGCAGCACCGACGATCTGGGGCGTTGGGCGGTGATGGTCGACGAGGGGTATGCCTGGGCCGGCTCGTCCTACCGCCGCGGTGGTTACGGGACCCGGATGGCCGCCGCGGACACGGAGAGTGTGCGCAGACTGTTCGTCTCGGAGTTCGGCGAGCCGAAGCGGACCTATGTGCACGGCCAGTCCTGGGGCGGCGACGTCGCCGCCAAGGTCGCGGAGACCTACGGCAGGCGGCCCGGCGCCTATGACGGCGCGCTGCTGACGAGCGGCGTCCTCGGCGGCGGTTCGCGCGGCTACGACTACCGTATCGACCTACGGGTGGTCTACCAGTACTACTGCCACAACCACCCCCGCCCGAGTGAGCCGCAATACCCGCTGTGGCAGGGCTTGCGCGCGGACTCCACCATGACGAGCGCCGGGCTCCGCGCCCGCCTGCAGGAGTGCACGGGATTCGCCTCCGACCCCGCGGACCGGACCGCACTCCAGCAGCGCAACCTCGACGACATCCTCGCCGTCACCCGCATCCCGGAGCGCTCGCTGGAGTCACATCTGCGGTTCGCGACCTTCACGTTCCGGGACATCGTGTCGACCCGACTCGGTGGCCGCAATCCCTTCGGCAACCGGGGTGTGCGGTACACGGGTTCACACGACGACAAGGCGCTCAACGCGGGCATCGAGCGGTTCTCGGCCGACCCCACCGCGCGCCGCGACCTCTCCTACGACAGCGACCTGACAGGCAAGGTCTCCATCCCTGTCCTCACCCTGCACGCGATCGACGATCCCACCGCCTTCGTCGAGCACGAGGCGGCCTACCGCGCCACTCTCCAGGGCGCCGGCAGGGGCGGCAACCTCGTCCAGACCTTCACGAAGGAGACCGAGCACAGCGCGCTGAGTGACTCCGAGTACGCCAACTCCGTTGCCGCCCTGGACACTTGGGTACGCCACGGACGCAAGCCGAACCCGCGCTCGGTCGCGGCCTCCTGCGCTGCCTTCGACCGGACCTACGGCAGCGGGTGCTTCTACGACCCCGCCTTCCGTCCCGCGCCGTATGCCTCACGGATCCGGCCCCGGCCGGGCGCGCTCGTCTGGCCCGCCATGACCGCGGCGCAAGAGCGGGCGTGGAGCCGGATCGCCGGCGTGGGGATCGCTCCCTGATCCCCGGCCGGCCTAGGTCCTCCCCGCCGGGCTA
>NZ_JBHXME010000343.1:0-2251 GCF_042721125.1 Streptomyces sp. NPDC058469 | reverse complement strand
CATTCCACGAAGGAGCTATAAGTGAACTTATGACCCTCTTTTAGCGTCCGGTGGCCTGTTGCTTCAGTGCGGCCAGCGCTTCGGCGTCGTGGTGCCTGCCCCTGCCTACGACGCCGCTGACGGTGTGCAGGTTGGCGACCGCCGCGGTGGGGTCACCGTCGAGCAGGACGAGGTCGGCCCCCTTGCCGGCCTCGATGGTGCCGGCGTCCTTCTCCTGGCGCAGGAACCGGGCCGGGTTGAGGGTGGTGGTCTGCAATACCCGTAGCGGGCTGAGGCCGGCGCCGGCGAGTAGGTCGAACTCGTCGTGCAGCGACGCTCCGGCGACGACCCAGGCTGCGCCGACCGCGTCGGTGCCGGCCAACAGCGGCGCGCCCTCCTCGTCGAGGATCTTCACCATGCGCGACTGGAGAGCGAACTGGTCGGCGAAGACCGCGCGCTGGGTTTCGTCGAACTTCTGGCGGAACGCGTCGGCGGCCGAGGTCCAGGTTTTACGTTCCTTCGCGGTGACGTAGCGCAGGTCGGGGTCGGCCGCGAATTGCGGGTCGTCGCAGAGTTGCTGGGCCTTGATCCGGATGAGCGTCGGGCAGTTCCAGGTATCGTCCGCGGCGAACTGCCGGGCCAGTTCGCGGGCCTTGTCCTCGTCGAAGCTGTCGATCGCGTCGCGAGCGGCGTCCAGAGTGGCGGGGCCGGCCATCTGGGACGGGTTCACCACGATCTTCTGGATCGCCTTGGCGGCCACCTTGTCGGCGAACGGGATCCTGAAGGGCGGTGCTTTGATCGAGCTGCCCGAGGTCGCGGCGCGGAGATGTTCCTCATGGCAGGAGCAGCCGGCCAGCACACCGAGCCCTGGGCCGACATGCTCGATCGATCGGAAGCCGGCCTGGGATGCGGCGCGTACGTCGATGCCGGCCGGCAGGTGGCCCACCACCGGAATGCCGAGCCGGTCGGCTTCGGCCTGGACGGCGAAGTAGACCTCCGGGGTGATCAGGGCCGCCTTGATGAAGTCCGCACCCTCACGGGCCTGACGCTGCACCTCCGCGACCGCCGTGCCGGGGCTGCCCGCGTTGAACGGCGTGAGTACCGAGCCGGGTGTGCCGAGCAGCTTCGGCGTCTGGCCGTCGGCGATAGAGGCGCACTCCTGGCGTCGGCGCAGCAGCTGCGGAGTACCGCTCATCTGCCGGTAACCGGTGATGCCGAAGGCGAGCATAAGCTTCAGCTCGACGCTGGGGTCGCCGAGGTTGAGCGGATGCGCGTGCATGTCCACGAATCCGGGCACGGCGAAGCGGTCTCGGCCGTCGACATCCGCCGGATCCTGTTTCGGCCCGTCTGTGGCGCCGATCCCGGCGATCCGCCCGTCGGCGATTCGTATGTCCTGATGAGCAGTGATCGAGCCGTCCCGGGCGTCGACGACGGCGACATTGACGATGCGGTACATCAGGGTCCCTCCCGGGCGCCACCGGCGGCTGCCTTAGTGAACAAATCTGTTCACTAATTATGCTAGCAGCAAGATTAGGAGCGTGACCGTGCAACCTTCAACCCGTCGCCGAGGCCGCGCGCTGACCGAGGCGATCTACCTCGCCACCCTGCAGGATCTGGCCCGCGCCGGCTACGCCGCGCTGTCCTTCGACAAGATCGCGACCACGGCCGGCACCGGCAAGGCAGCCCTGTACCGCCGCTGGCGGAGCGTGGACGCGCTGGTGCTGGCCGCGCTGACCGACCCAGCCACCGGTTTCGGGCATCCCCCCATGCCGCCGCGCACAGGCTCCTTGCGGGCCGACCTGATCACGCTACTGACCCAGTTCGTGCACGCGCTCGACGAGCCACACGGGCAGGCCCTGCGGCCGCTGCTCGCACACCGCCACCAACATCCTGAGCTTTACGAACAGGTGTGGCGATCAGTGATCCGCCCCGCCCAGGAGGCACTGCTCGAGGTGTTGAGAGACGCCGCGGCGCGGGGCGAGGCCAACCCTGCGCGGATCACCGAACGCAGCGCCTCCGTTGGACCCCGGATGCTCCTCGTAGAAGCATGGCGCGCCGACGCCGTCGGCCGCGATGAGGTCACCGCAATCGTCGACGAAATTCTTGTTCCCCTCATGTCCGCTTGAAATCGGAAGCCACCACCTTCAAAGAAATGCAGCCCGAAATTCCGCGAAGCATCATCCATTCGCAATCCACAAACTCGATACCGCTCACATTCCATTCAAGCCTTGGGTACGCACTATCATCGGCCAAATCCGGACGCCCGATCGAC
>NZ_JBHXME010000342.1:0-2335 GCF_042721125.1 Streptomyces sp. NPDC058469 | reverse complement strand
GAGGGATTCCCTCGGTGACCGCCGCCGTCTGTCGTCGCAACAGCTGGGCGCGGCGCGGTTCAGCGGTCCGCTTCCAGCGCCTCCAGGTCCTCGTCCTCGTCGAGATCGGCGTCCAGGTCGGGATCGAGTTCGTCCTCGACCTCGTCCTCGATCTCCGCTCCGGGCTCGTCCAGTTCGTCATCGATCTCGTCGTCGAAGACCGCGCTGACGTCGAAGCGGCACACCACCCGCTGCGGATCGACCTGCTCGAAGGGGGCCTCCAGCCAGGCGCCGGGTTCGGCCGCTTCGTCGGCGGCGGTCACCCACAGCGTGGAGTCGCCCTCTTCGAGGCCGAACTCCTTGGGCCGGGAGGCGATCTCGTCCGCCTCGAACTCGTCGAAGAGGATGCCGAGCGCACCGTGGATCGTGGCCGAGGCCTCCGTGCCGTCGCCGACCGCCGTCTCGACCCGCTGCGCCTGGGCCAGCAGCCGCTGCGGCTCCGCCACGGCGTAGTCACGGCGGATCAGCACGCTCACCGCGTTCGGCTCCTCGGGGCCGGTGTACGGCGGCAGGGAGTCGTCCGTCCCGGGGATCTCGAAAGGCGTGACCTCGTCATAACGGTCGTAGAGCAGCTCGTCGTAGACCTCGGCGGCCGCGGCCAGCTGGTTGAACGCCTCGTATACGGCCGGGTCGTCCTCCCCCGACCGGCCTTCGACCGCGGCCAGGTGGCGGTCGAGCGCGGTCTTGACCGCCTCGGCGGCGGCGCGTACCTCGGCAGCGGTGGGCTGCGCAGCATCAGACATAGTGCAGACGCTATCCGTACCGGGGCTCTGCCCGCACAATAGATGCGATGCCGGAATACGAATTTGTCGACGTGTACGTACCGCGCGGGGTCTCCCGCAAGGACGCCACACGTCTCCTGACGGACCATGCCGAGTACGGACACTGGGAATTGGACCGACTGAGCCTGCTGCGCGACGGCAGTCGCAGGGTGCGGCTGCGCCGGCGGATCATCCGCCAGGTGCGCGCCACGTGGTGAGCTGAGCCGGGCGAAACGGAGCGGGCCCCGACAGTGCGGGGCCCCTCCGTTGCGCAGATCACATGTTCCCGGGAGCTACGCCGAGGCCCGCGCCTTGCGGTACAGCACCGCGCCCGCCAGCATCGCGCCCGCGCCGACCGGCAGGGCGAGGCCCAGCGGCAGCTCGCTGCCGGTGTGCGCGAGCTGGGCGCCGCCCGGGGACTGGACGGCGGACTGCGCACCGGGCTGGGTCACGTGCGCGGAGCCGATCGGCGTCTGACCGCCCCTGACCGGCGAGGTGCCCGGCGAGGCGGGGTGACCGGGAGTGGCGGGGTTGCCCGGGTGGCTGGGCGTACCCGGGTGACCCGGAGTCCCGGGGTGACCCGGCGTTCCCGGCGGGGTGGTCCCGTGACCGCCGCCCGGGGGCGTGCCGTGGTGATGCCCACCGCCCGAGTGGTGACCGCCCCCAGGGTGATGGCCGTCGCCCGGAGGGGTCTCGTGGTGACCGCCGCCGTGATGACCGCCACCGCCAGGAGGGGTCCCGTGGTCATGGCCGCCACCGTGGTGCCCGCCGCCTCCCGGAGGCGTCCCGTGGTCATGGCCGCCGCCGTTCCAACTCCCGCCGTTGGTACAGTCGTTGCCGGTGACGGCGTTGCCGATGCCGATGACGTCGACGCTGTTGCCGCACACGTTCACCGGCACGTCGATCGGCACTTGGACGTGATTGCCGGAGCCGACACCGGGCGAGCCGGAGGTGTGTCCGCCGGCGTGCGAGCCCCCTGAGCCGCCGTGCGCTCCCTGTCCGCCGGAGCCCCCGTGCCCGCCGGAACCAGCGTGTCCGCCCGACCCCCCGTAGCCCCCGGAGTCGCCGTAACCACCGGAGTCCCCGTACCCGCCCGACGAGCCGTACCCCCCGGACGAACCGTGGCCGCCACCGCCGCCACTACCGTGACCGCTTCCGCCGCCCCCGCCCGGATTGCCGCACTTGTTGCCGACCGCCGGGTTGAGGATCCCCACCACGTTCACGGTGTTGCCGCAGACGTTGACCGGCACATGCACCGGTGCCTGCACGGTGTTGCCGGACAGTACGCCGGGCGAGTCCGAAGTGGAGCCGACGGCGCCCGAGTCGGCGTGGGCGACACCGCCCGCGGCGGCGATCACCCCCGTCGCGGCCGCCACGGTCATCAAGCTCTTTCGAGTGATCTGTCGCATTGCCTAATTCCCCCCTGCCTTCAATCCTGACCTGAATTGACCGCGTCTCTCCTTGCGATAATTGCGATAAGGAGCGCGAAAGGTCGCGACAAAGACGCGAAAATCCCGTCGGCCCCGGAGCGCAAG
>NZ_JBHXME010000341.1:0-2439 GCF_042721125.1 Streptomyces sp. NPDC058469 | reverse complement strand
GTTCGGTGCGGTCGACGCGGACGATGGTCCTGCGGCCCGCGCCGATCTCCTCGCGCAGTGCGACGATGCGCTCCTCCACGTCCGGCTCGTGGGTCCAGCTGGGGGAGGCCATGCGCTTTCGCGGGAAGTCCATCCGCCGGAAGATCGTGGCGCTCCTTCTCGTGCCGCTCGTGTCCCTGACCGCGATCTGGGCGTTCGCCACGGTCCTCACCGGCCGGGCGGCCGGTGACCTGTTCAACGTGTCGTCGGTCGTCGAGAAGATCGGCTATCCCACCGAGGACACCGTCCGCGTCATCCAGCAGGAACGCCGGCAGTCGCTCGTCTATCTGGCCGACCCGCGCGCCGCCGACGGGCTCACCGATCTCAAGCGCAGCCGAGGCGCGACCGACGAGGCCGTCGCCAAGATCCGCAAGAACGCCGAGAACCCGGACGTGCGCGACGCGATGGGGCAGGCCACCGACAGCCGCGTCGCCGCGGTCCTCGACGCGTTCGACGGGCTCCAGTCCCTGCGCCGCAGCGTCGAGGACGGCACCGTCAACCGCGCCCAGGCCCTCGGGCTCTACAACCACCTGGTCGACCCGTGCTACGTGCTGCTGTCCAACCTCCATGTCGTCGACAACGTCGAGATGGACAAGCAGTACCGCGCCCTCGTCAACCTCGCCCGCGCCCGCGAGTTCCTCTCCCGTGAGGACGCCCTGCTCGGCTCCTCCCTGGTCGTCGGCAAGCTCACCCGGGACGAGACCCGCGACGTCTCCGACCTCGTCGCCCAGCGCACCCTGATGTACGACGTCAACCTGCCGCTGCTGCCCTCCTCGGAGCGCGGCCACTTCGAACGCTTCTGGAAGAACGCGGCCAGCGCACCGTTGCGCGTGGCCGAACAGGCCGCCGCCTCCACCACGTCCGGCACGCCCCGCAACGTCACCGCGCAGACCTGGAACACCGCGGCCGGCGCCGTGCTGGACGAGCTGGGCACCCTCGACGACCAGGCCAACGACCGCTACCAGGACCGTGTTCGCCCGGTCGCGATGAACGTCATCCTCAAGGCGGCCATCGCAGGCGTCCTCGGGCTGATCGCCCTCCTGTTCTCGCTCTTCCTGTCCGTGCGCATCGGCCGCAGTCTCATCCGCGACCTGCGCCAACTGCGCCTGGACGCCCACGAGGCGTCCGGCGTCCGGCTGCCCAGCGTGATGCGCCGCCTGTCCGCGGGCGAAGTGGTCGACGTGGAGACCGAGGTCCCGCGCCTGGAGTACGACAGGAACGAGATCGGCGACGTCGGCCAGGCCCTCAACACCCTGCAGCGCGCCGCCGTGGAAGCCGCCGTCAAGCAGGCCGAACTGCGGTCCGGTGTCTCCGAGGTGTTCGTCAACCTCGCCCGGCGCAGCCAGGTCCTGCTGCACAAGCAGCTCACCCTCCTCGACACCATGGAGCGCAGGACCGAGGACACCGACGAACTCGCCGACCTGTTCCGCCTCGACCACCTGACGACCCGTATGCGCCGCCACGCCGAGGGCCTGGTGATCCTCTCCGGGGCCGCCCCGTCCAGGCAGTGGCGCAAGCCCGTCCAGCTCATGGACATCGTCCGCGCGGCCGTCGCCGAGGTCGAGGACTACGAGCGCATCGAGGTCCGCCGGCTGCCGCGTATCGCCGTCACCGGGCCCGCCGTGGCGGACCTCACCCACCTGGTGGCCGAACTCCTGGAGAACGCCACGGTGTTCTCCCCGCCGCACACCGCCGTCCAGGTCCTGGGGGAGCGGGTCGCCAACGGCTTCACCCTGGAGATCCACGACCGCGGCCTCGGCATGGCGGCCGAGGCACTCCTGGACGCCAACCTCCGGCTCGCCGAGACACCCGAGTTCGAACTCTCCGACACCGACCGCCTCGGCCTCTTCGTGGTCAGCCGGCTCGCCCAGCGGCAGAACGTCCGCGTCTCGCTCCAGCCCTCCCCGTACGGCGGCACCACCGCCGTCGTGTTCATCCCCGACGCCCTGCTGAGCGACGAGATCCCGGACACCAACGGCATCGGCTTCCGCCTCGACCGGCCCCGGCCGACGAAGGAGGCCGAGCTGGAGGAGAGCCGCCGCTCCGCGCTCTCCCAGGTGCCCGTGAAGCTGCCCGGCCTGCCGCCGGCCCTCCTGGACGGGCCGGTCGAACTGGAAGCCCCCGTCGAACTGGACGCCCTCGAAGGCTTCCCGAACACACTCGACGACGAGGACGGCGAGCGCGGCGGAATCTTCCGCCCGCGCCGCGCCTCCACCCACCGGGACGACCTCGCCCCCGTCCGCCCCGTAGAGCAGCATCAGCAGGGCTCCGAGGCCGACACGGACGGCCACCGCGGCGACCCGCTGCCGCTGCCCCGACGTCGTACGCCCAAGCTGGTCAGCTCCCATGGACGCCCGGTCGTCGAGCAGCGTTGACTATGCTATTGTTGTTATTGGTGTT
>NZ_JBHXME010000340.1:0-2456 GCF_042721125.1 Streptomyces sp. NPDC058469 | reverse complement strand
GCCCCCCCCCCGCTGCCGGGCTGATCGCGCTCGCCCCGCTCATCACGTCGCCGGCCGGGCGTCTACAGCCGGCCGACAGCCCGGTGGCGCGCGCTTGGGCTGCCGTACCGCCCATGGAATGGCCGACCAACACGTAACGCCGGTCGCCGAGTTGATGCCGTACGGCCGTGGCGTGCGCCCCGGTCAGCGACTCCAGGTCCCGTGCCACCGCGTCTCCGTGGTCGATGCCGGAGTGCCGCACCTCGAAGACGTCCCGCTCGCCCTCGAAACAGGGGGCGAACCCCGCGTACCAGGGGCGCCCCAGGGTGCTGGCGAAGCCGGGAACACAGACGAGGGCGGGACCCTGGGTCCCGGCGGCCAGCCGCAGCGGCGGCAGCGCGTGCCGGGCCGCCTCCTCGGGGCCGAAGACGGGCGCGCCGATGGACGCGGTCACCAGGAGATGCATGGCCGATACGACGTCACCGGTCTCGCAGACCTTCCGGTACAAGGCAGGCAGCGACCGCCCGGCGCCGCGCCCACGCCCGCCGGGCCCTACCGGCGACGGGACGGTGGCGGCGGAGGCCTCGTCGGGCAGGCCACCGCGCAGCTCGCCGTACAGATGCTCGGCGAGCTGTTCCGTGTCCGGCCAGTCGTAGGCCACGGTGACGGCCAGCGGGGTCCCGGTCAGCAGGCTCAACCGGTTGCAGAGCATGACCCGCATCAAGGAGTCGAGGCCCAGTTCCGAGAAGTCCCGGTCGACCGAGTCGGCGTCCGTGTGCCCGAGCACGCCGGCGACCTCGGTCCGGATCAGCGCCTGAAGTGCCGGCAGCCGCTCGGGCACGGGCAGTGCGACGAGCCGGTCCCGCCAGGACCCGGCGGCACCGTCCGCCGGGATGGTGGAAGAGGCTGACTGCCGGTCCGCGCGCATGAGCCCGCGCAGCGGCGGCGGGACGACCGTCCCGGCCGGAATTGCCTTCGGCGAACGGTCCAACGGCAGTGGTGCGAGGACCGGTTCACCACTTCCCAGCGCGGCGTCGAAGAGCGCGAACGCCTGCTTGGGGGAGACCGCGCGCACCGGCCCGCCGTGGACCCGGCCGCTGCGCGCCGCCATGCCCTCCTCGTCCGCCCAAGCGCCCCAGACCAACGACAGTGCGGGCAGGCCCAGTTCGGCGCGATGGCGGGCGAGTGCGTCCAGGAAGGAGTTGGCCGCCGCGTAGTTGGCCTGACCGGGGTTGCCCAGCAGCCCGGCCGCCGACGAGAACAGCACGAACTGCGCCAGGGGCAGCCCCTTCGTCAACTCGTGCAACTGCCAGGCCGCGTCGGCCTTCGGCCGCAGCACTGTCGCCAGCCGCTCAGGAGTCATCGACGCCAGCACACCGTCGTCCAGGACCCCGGCCGCGTGCACTACGGCGGTCAGGTCGGGCCCGAACGTCTCGACTGCGGCGGCGAGTTGGTCACGTTCGGTGATGTCGCAGGCCACCAGGTCCACTTGGGCGTCCACCCGCTGGAGATCGTCCCGCAACTCCCGTGCACCCGGGGCCTGTTCACCGCGTCGGCTGAGGAGTACGAGCCGCCGAACTCCGTGTCGGTCGACCAGGTGCCGTGCCAGCATCGCCCCCAGGGACCCGGTGCCACCGGTGATGAGGACAGTGCCCCCGCCGAGGGAGCCGTCTTTCGCCGAACCGGGAGCGGTGGCCAGTCGCGGGACGCTCAACATGCCCTCGCGGACGGCGATGTGGGGTTCGCCGGTGGCGAGGGCGGCGGGCAGCTGTCGTAGCGACTCGGGGCGGCCGTCGACGTCCACCAGGGTGAGGCGCCCGGGGTACTCGGACTGCGCGGTCCGCAGCAGGCCCCAGACCGTGGCGGCGGGCAGGTCGGGGGAGGCCTCGGAGGCACCGCGTGTGACCACGGCCAGTCGCCCGGGACCGGCGAGATGTGTTTGCAGCAACTCCAGTGCCCGTACGGTCAGTTCGTGCGCCGCGGCGGCCGGGTCCGTGCTCGCGCCGCCGGGAGCGGACAAGGACGCCACGACCAACTCCGGCGTCTCCTCGGACCAGGACGACTCGTCGTCGGCGGAGGCGAGGAACGCGGCCAGGCCCAAGTCGTCCGTCTCCGACATCGCTACGGCGGGTACCTCGCCGGCGGCCGGAACGCCCGTCCAGCGCAGCCGGTACAGCTCTCCGGCCGGGGTGGGACCCATCTCCGGTGCCGGTCGGGTCGTCATCGACTCCAGCCGGGCCACGGGCGTGCCCGTCGAGGTGGCGAGGTCGAGGGTGACCGAGTCGGGGCCGGTCGTCGTCATGCGGACGCGCAGGGCTGTCGCACCCGTGGCGTGCAGGGTCAGACCCTGCCAGGCGAACGGCAGACGGGGCGCACCGGTCGTCTCGGACATCTCGGCGCTGCTCTCGGAGCGCGAGGCGATGCTGCACGGCATCCGGGAGGGCGTCGTCGCCCTGGACCGCACCGGCCGCATACGG
>NZ_JBHXME010000339.1:0-2471 GCF_042721125.1 Streptomyces sp. NPDC058469 | reverse complement strand
CTCATGACCTGGGAGTCCGCCGCCACCAACAAGGCCATCGACCAGGCCCTGACCGGCTTCCACGACCCGAACATCACGGTCAAGCGCGTGCGGCCGCACACTCGGATTAGCTCAGGCCCGCGATGGTGCTGCGGACCTTGGTGATGATCGCGTCGGGGATCGGCGCGTAGTCGATGGTGCTGAGGACCTTCTGGCCGTCCTCGCTGGCGATGTAGGTGAGGAACGCCTTCGTCGCGGGCAGCGTGGCGGCCTTGTTGCCCTTGTCGCAGACGATCTCGTAGGTGACCAGGGTGAGCGGGTACGCGCCGTCGGCCTTGGTGTTGTAGTCCAGCTTCAGCGTCAGGTCCGAACCGGTGCCGACGACCTGGGCGGCGGCGATGTCCTTCGTGGCGCTGTCCGTGCTCGGGGCGACCGGGGCGGAGGCGCCGGTGTTGATGCTGACGGCCTTCACGCCGTCACCGACGTAGGAGAGCTCGAAGTAGCCGATGGCACCCGAGGTCGCCTTGACCTGCTGGGCGACGCCCGCGGAGCCGGCCGCGGACTGGCCGCCCTTGGCCTGCCAGGCCTTGCCGCCGGAGTACTTCCAGTTGGCCGCGGTGGTGGCGATCAGGTACTTGGTGAAGTTGTCCGTGGTGCCGGACTCGTCCGAGCGGTGGAACGCCTGGATCTTGAGGTCGGGCAGCGTGGCGGACGGGTTCAGCTTCTTGATCGCCGCGTCGTTCCACTTGGTGATCTTGCTGTCGAAGATCTTCGCGAGCGTCGGGGCGTCCAGGACCAGGTTGTCGACACCCGGGACGTTGTAGCCGAGCGCGATCGGGCCGCCGACCATCGGGAGGTCGATGCCCTGGCCGCCGGAGCAGACCTGCTTGGAGGCGGTGACCTCTTCGGGCTTCAGCGCGGAGTCGGAACCGGCGAAGGCCAGCTGACCCTGGTTGAAGGAGGTGACACCGGCGCCGGAGCCGCCGCCCTTGTAGTTGATCTGGACGCCACAGGCCTGGCTGAACGCCTTGACCCACGCGTCGATCGCGTTCTTCTGCGCGGACGAGCCGTCGGCGAGCAGCTGACCCTTGGCGTTGTCGCACTTGATCGAGCTGGCGTCGGCCGCCGAGGAGCTGCTGCTGCTCGTCGAGCCGCCGTTGTCGTCCGAGCCGCACGCCGTGAGGGCCAGGGCGCCGGAGACGGCGAGAGCACCGAGGGTGAGGGCCCGCCGGTTCATGCGCTGAAGCTTCACTTGAGGGAGTTCCTTCCGAGAGCCGCCGTCCTGAATTACGGCGGCGTGCGAAGACGGGGTGACACGGGTGCGACCCCCAGGTCGCGGCTCGCATCGCGTAAGGCCGAAAGTAGGCAGAACAGGTGAAGGCGCCTATGGGCATAAGTGAACGGAGGGTGAACCCCTGTGGGCGGTGCGGTTAGGTCACGGAACGCTCACGTCGAGGACACGAGGTGATCCCGGACTATGCCAGGTGCAGCGCGGTCAGGAGCGCGTCCACGAGGGTGCGGTCCCTCGGCTGGGTCAGGCGGTTGCGGGCGGCCGTAGGAGAGAGCCACAGGATGCGGTCCACCTCGGTGTTCGGCGTGAAACCGCCCTCGCCGGCCTCGGCCGCCCAGTACCGGACCCGCTTCGGCCGCCCGTTCGCAAGGTAACGCACGGTGGGCAGCACGGCACCGGCGGTAGCCGCGTATCCGGTCTCCTCGGCGACCTCGCGCCGAGCACCCGTGAGGGGTTCCTCGCCGCGCTTGAGCTTGCCTTTTGGATGGGACCAGTCGTCGTACTTGGGACGGTGGACCAGACAGATCTCCAGCCCCCCGTCCATCGGGGACCGGCGCCACAGGACGCAGCCGGCTGCCTGGACGGTGGTGTCGTTCGGGGAGGAAGTCACTGGTAGTTCACCGTCTCCTCTGCGGGGGTGTGGTGCGGGGCGTCAGAGCGTGCCCACCGCCTGTTTCTGCCACGACTGCTGGAAGGCGAAGCGGGCCGCCTCCACCTCGTGGCGCTGGTCGGCATGGAGCACTCCGAGCGCGTACGCGGTCGCCGGGGCGATGCGCGGGGTGCGGGCCGCCGCCGCGGCCGCCGCTGCGGCCTCCGCGGCGTCCCGGTGCAGATTGAGGGCCCGGCCGGCCGTCAGCAGGCGTACGTCCATCGGCGCGCCGTCCGCGTGCAGGACCTCGCCGGCGTAGCGGTGCAGGCGCAGCAGCAGGCGGACCTGGTGCCAGGGGCCGTCCTGGGGGTGCGGGGCGGGGTCGGGGGAGAGGCCGTGGATCAGGGCCTCCGCGTTGTACGGGTGCCCGGCGGTGACCAGGGGAAGCGCGGTGACCGCGTCGGTGAGGCGCTGCCCGGCGGCGGCGGCCAGCGGGCGCAGGTCGGCGCCGGCCGCGGCCGGGGTCAGTGGGACCTCGCTGGCGAGGACGGCGTCCTTGTCGGCGACCGCGGGGAAGCGGGAGGAGCCGAGGGCCTGCAGCGCGGTGGAGTG
>NZ_JBHXME010000338.1:0-2512 GCF_042721125.1 Streptomyces sp. NPDC058469 | reverse complement strand
CTGTTCCGCTCTCGTGTGTGTGGTCCCGATTACGGGAAAACATTCACGGAGAGTTTGATCCTGGCTCAGGACGAACGCTGGCGGCGTGCTTAACACATGCAAGTCGAACGATGAACCACTTCGGTGGGGATTAGTGGCGAACGGGTGAGTAACACGTGGGCAATCTGCCCTGCACTCTGGGACAAGCCCTGGAAACGGGGTCTAATACCGGATAATACTCCCGCACTCATGTGTGGGGGTTAAAAGCTCCGGCGGTGCAGGATGAGCCCGCGGCCTATCAGCTTGTTGGTGAGGTAATGGCTCACCAAGGCGACGACGGGTAGCCGGCCTGAGAGGGCGACCGGCCACACTGGGACTGAGACACGGCCCAGACTCCTACGGGAGGCAGCAGTGGGGAATATTGCACAATGGGCGAAAGCCTGATGCAGCGACGCCGCGTGAGGGATGACGGCCTTCGGGTTGTAAACCTCTTTCAGCAGGGAAGAAGCGAAAGTGACGGTACCTGCAGAAGAAGCGCCGGCTAACTACGTGCCAGCAGCCGCGGTAATACGTAGGGCGCAAGCGTTGTCCGGAATTATTGGGCGTAAAGAGCTCGTAGGCGGCTTGTCACGTCGGGTGTGAAAGCCCGGGGCTTAACCCCGGGTCTGCATTCGATACGGGCTAGCTAGAGTGTGGTAGGGGAGATCGGAATTCCTGGTGTAGCGGTGAAATGCGCAGATATCAGGAGGAACACCGGTGGCGAAGGCGGATCTCTGGGCCATTACTGACGCTGAGGAGCGAAAGCGTGGGGAGCGAACAGGATTAGATACCCTGGTAGTCCACGCCGTAAACGGTGGGAACTAGGTGTTGGCGACATTCCACGTCGTCGGTGCCGCAGCTAACGCATTAAGTTCCCCGCCTGGGGAGTACGGCCGCAAGGCTAAAACTCAAAGGAATTGACGGGGGCCCGCACAAGCAGCGGAGCATGTGGCTTAATTCGACGCAACGCGAAGAACCTTACCAAGGCTTGACATACACCGGAAAGCATTAGAGATAGTGCCCCCCTTGTGGTCGGTGTACAGGTGGTGCATGGCTGTCGTCAGCTCGTGTCGTGAGATGTTGGGTTAAGTCCCGCAACGAGCGCAACCCTTGTCCTGTGTTGCCAGCGTGCCCTTCGGGGTGACGGGGACTCACAGGAGACCGCCGGGGTCAACTCGGAGGAAGGTGGGGACGACGTCAAGTCATCATGCCCCTTATGTCTTGGGCTGCACACGTGCTACAATGGCCGGTACAATGAGCTGCGATACCGTGAGGTGGAGCGAATCTCAAAAAGCCGGTCTCAGTTCGGATTGGGGTCTGCAACTCGACCCCATGAAGTCGGAGTTGCTAGTAATCGCAGATCAGCATTGCTGCGGTGAATACGTTCCCGGGCCTTGTACACACCGCCCGTCACGTCACGAAAGTCGGTAACACCCGAAGCCGGTGGCCCAACCCCCTTGTGGGGAGGGAGCTGTCGAAGGTGGGACTGGCGATTGGGACGAAGTCGTAACAAGGTAGCCGTACCGGAAGGTGCGGCTGGATCACCTCCTTTCTAAGGAGCATCTAGGCCGCCAAGCTTGCTTGGTGGTCCAGGGCCATTACGTCGGCACACGTCCGACGGTGGTTGCTCAAGGGTGGAACGTTGATTATTCGGTGTCGCTGCTCATCTCGGGCTGCAAGTACTGTCCTTCGGGGCGTGGAAAGCTGATCACGAGTGGTGGGGATGCCGGGCACGCTGTTGGGTGTCTGAGGGTATGGCCGTATGGCTGCCTTCAGTGCCGACCCCAGTGAACTCCGGTGGTAGCCGGGGGTGATGGGTGGTTGGTCGTTGTTTGAGAACTGCACAGTGGACGCGAGCATCTGTGGCCAAGTTTTTAAGGGCGCACGGTGGATGCCTTGGCACCAGGAACCGATGAAGGACGTGGGAGGCCACGATAGTCCCCGGGGAGTCGTCAACCAGGCTTTGATCCGGGGGTTTCCGAATGGGGAAACCCGGCAGTCGTCATGGGCTGTCACCCATACCTGAACACATAGGGTATGTGGAGGGAACGCGGGGAAGTGAAACATCTCAGTACCCGCAGGAAGAGAAAACAACCGTGATTCCGGGAGTAGTGGCGAGCGAAACCGGATGAGGCCAAACCGTATACGTGTGAGACCCGGCAGGGGTTGCGTGTGCGGGGTTGTGGGATCTCTCTTTCACAGTCTGCCGGCTGTGAGGCGAGTCAGAAACCGTTGATGTAGGCGAAGGACATGCGAAAGGTCCGGCGTAGAGGGTAAGACCCCCGTAGTCGAAACATCAACGGCTCGTTTGAGAGACACCCAAGTAGCACGGGGCCCGAGAAATCCCGTGTGAATCTGGCGGGACCACCCGCTAAGCCTAAATATTCCCTGGTGACCGATAGCGGATAGTACCGTGAGGGAATGGTGAAAAGTACCGCGGGAGCGGAGTGAAATAGTACCTGAAACCGTGTGCCTACAAGCCGTGGGAGCGTCG
>NZ_JBHXME010000337.1:0-2596 GCF_042721125.1 Streptomyces sp. NPDC058469 | reverse complement strand
CCCCCGGGCCATGCACTCGACAAGGGGAGGTAGTCATGCCAACTCCGAAGGCCGGTAACCCCGTTGCGGGGCTACGAAGACGGTAATGGGGGGGGCTGCCTGCCCGCCCCTCGAAGGAGCGCCCCCGACGGCGAGGTCGTCCCGGCCCGGGAAAGCCTCAGACCGTGATCACAGAACAGACAGCCGAGACCTGGGACCACGACCTGGACGACATCTTGACTGCCTTCGGACATCACTTCGGCCGCGTCGAACCGCGCCGCCGCATGCGGGATTACGGGCGCGGACTACTGTCCGGTGTCGCGGTATGCGGGCATCAGTCTGTTCAAGCTGATGCGGTACTTCCGCGCGGAACTGTTCCTCGTGCTCGGTACCAGTTCGTCGGAGAGTGTCTTCCCGCAGCTCACCTCCAAGCTCAAGAGACTGGGAGTGGACGAGCCCGTGGTCGGCCTGGTGCTTCCCACCGCGTACAGCTTCAATCACGACGGGACGTGTCTGTACTTCGCCTCGGTCAGCGTCTTTCTGGCGCAGGCAACCGGCAGTGATCTGGGATGGCAGGCGCAGGTCGGTCTCCTGCTCGTCCTGCTGCTCACGTCCAAGGGCCGCGCGGGAGTGTCGGGATCTGCGATCGCCGTGCTGGCACTGACTCTGAGCGCGACACACAAGATCCCGGTGGACAGCATCGCCCTGGTCCTCGGTATTCACAGCATCCTGTCGGCAGCCTTCGTCTTCACCAATGTCGCCGGCAACTGCGTGGCGACACTCGTGGTCGGGAAGTGGGAGAACGCCATCGACCGGGACCGGCTGCACGCGGAGCTCGATGCCGGGTACCAGACCGCCGCATGACACGCACCCGCGCACGAAGCAGGGCGGGGCGCGGCGGGGGCGATATCAGGACAGCCAGGGATGGCAGGTGCTGGGGGCCAACGCGAGTGTCGGCCAAACACCGCCGCCCGTAGCCGCAACCGCCCGATGACGCATATCTCCGAGACGGCCTCCGGGCCTGCGACATCACCCGCGCCGGGCGTCCCAAAGGCTGGGCCGATCGACGGCCTACGCCCTCTCCCAGATATCTTTGACGATATTGTCGACAATGTTGTACCGCGCGCCGGCACCACCCTGCGCCGAGTCACGACGAGGCTTCCGCGAGAGGGAAAATCCATGATCATCGACTGTCACGGTCACTACACGACCGCCCCGCCGGCCCTGGAGGCATGGCGCACGCGGCAGATCGCCTCCCTCACCATCGGCGACGACGAGTCCCTGGGAAACGGTTCAGGGGTTTTTCGCTCGCTGGACTCGCGGTGCGGCTGGATCCGTACCCTCAGGTACAGGTCCCCGGTGGGCGACGCTCGCGCCGCGCTCTGCGCCGAATCCACGACTGCGGAAGGCGGCTCGGCCAGCACCTCGGCAACCGTCGCACGGGGATCAACCATCCACTGACGCGCCGCTTCCGCCTCGCCGAGCGCGGCCTGCACCCGCTCGGCCTCCTCCCGCAACCACACGGACTCTTCCCTGACCCTCTTCTCCCTGGCCTCCGACAAACCGAGCACCGACGGCATCGGCCACTTCCACGGGCCAGACGAACCACGCCCATCTCTCCCGCCACGAAAGGGAGTTCATGCCCGCCCTCCCGAACCAAACGACCACGTTCGGAAAGCGGATGGGCGTTTCAAAACGTGCTGCGTCCAAACCAGATAACAGCGGTTGGGAACCGTAAGGCATCGCGCCGTGGTGGACATTACTGTGCATGGACGCTGATGAACGGGGCGAACAGCTGGAGCAGCTGTTCCGACGGACCTACCGCCGGGTGATGGCGTACTGCTTGCGCCGGACCGGCGAGGCAGCGGCACACGACGTGGTGGCCGAGGTGTACGGGGTCGCCTGGCGCCGACGAAGGCAGCTGCCCTCGGGCGACGAGGAAGCGGTGCTGTGGCTGCTCGGCATCGCACGCCGGGTCTTGGCCAACCAGGCCCGCAGCCAACGCCGTTGGGCACGGCTGCTGCTACGGGTGGCCGAACGTGCCGATCCGCCGCACACCGGCCACCTCCGGCATGACGGAGGCGACGATCTGGCGGCGGCCCTGGCACAGGCGTCGGACGCCGATCGGGAACTGCTGCGCCTGGCCTACTGGGACGACCTGTCCCGGCAGGACATCGCGACCGTCCTCGGTATCTCCATCGGCGCCGTCGACACCCGCCTGCACCGCGCCAGACAGCGCCTGCGCGTACGTCTTGGCGCGACGAGCGGTCACCAGGACCCGACCAAGGAGAAGGACCATGCTGAGCGATGACGAACTGGACCGGATGCTGCGGAACAGCGATCCGGGTCCCGGTGGGTCGGCGACCGACCCCGACTCGCCGACCGCCGCACGGATCCTCGCGCGGGTTCGCCGCAGCGCGCGACAGCGGCGCAGGCGCATCGTGATCCTGGCCCCGGCGGTCGCTCTGACCGTCGCCGGCGTCACTGCGGGGACCTATGCGTGGGTGGCCGGTGACGGCAGGGGCCATACCCTCGACTCGACGGGACTGACGTGCGACGGTCCCGCACCGACCTGGACACCTACTACGCGACCACGCCGTTCATCGCCGAGATGATC
>NZ_JBHXME010000336.1:0-2657 GCF_042721125.1 Streptomyces sp. NPDC058469 | reverse complement strand
GACCTCGCACCGACCCCGCCGCACCCGCTCACGCTCCCCGCTGAGGAGCAACCGGTGCGGCAACTCGGCGGCACAGAGGACCCCTTCGCCACCGTCCCCGCCCCCCGCGAGGCCGACTCCGACCTCGAACCGGAACTCGTACAGCACGCCGACGACCTGGACACCCGGGCCGCCGATCAGGAAGAAGAGAGCACGGCCGCAGTGGAAGACGTACGAGAGTCCACCGGCCCCGCCGCACCCGCCTACAACGACGCCGAGCGCGAGGCCGTGCTGAAGGTGATGCGCGAGCGTCGGGACATCCGCAACGGCTTCCGCAGTGACCCGATCCCGCACGACGTGCTGCTGCGGGTACTTGAGGCGGCGCACACCGCACCGTCCGTCGGTCACTCGCAGCCGTGGGACTTCGTCGTCATCCGTTCCGCCGACACCCGCCGGAGCATGCACGAACTGGCCCAGAGCCAGCGCGAGGCGTACGCGAAGTCGCTGCCGAAGGGCAGGGCGAAGCAGTTCAAGGAACTGAAGATCGAGGCCATCCTCGATACCCCGGTGAACATCGTCGTCACCGCCGACCCGACCCGCGGCGGCCGGCACACCCTGGGCCGCCACACGCAGCCGCAGATGGCGCCGTACTCCGCCGCGCTCGCCGTCGAGAACCTCTGGCTCGCCGCCCGCGCGGAGGGCCTCGGCGTCGGCTGGGTCAGCTTCTTCGACGAGCGCGAGATGGTCCGCGCACTCGGCCTGCCGGAGCACCTGGAAGTCATCGCGTACCTCTGCGTCGGCTACGTCGACGAGTTCCCGGACGAGCCCGAACTGATGCAGGCCGGCTGGTCCAAGCGCCGCCCGCTGTCGTGGGTCGTGCACGAGGAGACGTACGGCCGTCGGGCGCTGCCCGGCGAGGACCCGCACGATCTGCTCGCCGAGACGGTCGCCGGTATCCGCCCGCTGGACGCGAAGGCGCTCGGCGAGGCGTGGGAGCGGCAGAAGCGGATGACGAAGCCGCCGGGTTCGCTCGGCATGCTGGAGATCATCTCCGCGCAGCTGTCCGGTCTGTCCCGGCAGTGCCCGCCGCCGATCCCGGAGCCCGCGGCCGTCGCGATCTTCGCAGGCGACCACGGTGTGCACGCGCAGGGCGTCACCCCCTGGCCGCAGGAGGTCACCGCCCAGATGGTCGCCAACTTCCTCGGCGGCGGCGCGGTCTGCAACGCCTTCGCGAGCCAGGTGGGCGCCGAGGTGTGCGTCGTGGACGTGGGTGTCGCGTCCGAACTCCCGGCCACGCCCGGGCTGTTGCCCCGCAAGATCCGTGCCGGTACGTCCGACATGACGACCGGTCCCGCGATGAGCCGCGAGGAGGCCAAGCAGGCCATCGAGGTGGGCATCGAGACCGCCCGCGACCTGGTGGCGGCCGGCAACAAGGCGCTCCTCACCGGTGAGATGGGCATCGCGAACACCACCGCGTCCGCCGCCTTGATCTCGGTCTTCACGGACACCGACCCCGCCGAGGTCACCGGCCGGGGCACCGGCATCAACGACGAGACCCTCGCCCGCAAGACCGAGGTCGTGCGCCGCGCGATCGAACTCCACCAGCCGGACCCGGCCGACCCCATCGGCGTACTCGCCGCGGTCGGCGGTTTCGAGCACGCGGCCATGGTCGGCCTGCTGCTCGGGGGCGCCTCCCTGCGTACGCCGGTGATCCTGGACGGCGTCAGCGCCGGCGCCGCCGCCCTGGTCGCCCGCGCGATCGCCCCCGAGGTCCTCGCGGCCTGCATCGCGGGCCACCGCAGCGCCGAACCCGGGCACGTGGCCGCGCTCAACAAGCTCGGCCTGCGCCCCCTGGTCGACCTCGACCTCCGCCTCGGCGAGGGCACGGGCGCGCTGCTGGCCCTGCCGCTGGTGCAGAGCACGGCGCGGGCGATGCACGAGGTGGCGACGTTCGACTCGGCCGGCGTCACCGAGAAGTAGATCGACCCGGGCCGGGGGTGGGGTGGGCACGCGTTCCGTCGCGCCCACCCCACCCTCGCCGTAGGCTGAACGCACTCTAAAATCCGCACGTCAGGGCCGCTCCAGAGCCGTAGCGCCCACCGCACGCCCGTCCGAGGAGCCGCACCCTCATGGCCGAAAACCCCGCCTACCCCGTAGGCCTCCGCCTCACCGGCCGCAGGGTCGTCGTCCTCGGCGGCGGCCAGGTCGCCCAGCGCCGCCTCCCGGCGCTGATCGCGGCGGGCGCGGACATCACCCTCGTATCCCCCGAGGCGACCCCCTCCGTGGAGGCGATGGCGGACGCGGGCGAGATCACCTGGGAGCGACGCCCGTACGCGGACGGCGACCTCGCGAACGCCTGGTACGCCCTCATCGCGACCAGCGAGACCACCGCCAACACCGCCGCCTCCGCCGAGGCGGAAGCGAACCGCGTGTGGTGCGTCCGCTCGGACGACGCCGACGCGGCGACCGCATGGACCCCGGCGACGGGCCACAGCGAGGGCGTGACTGTCGCCGTCCTCACGACCAACGCGCGCGGCCGCGACCCCCGCCACACCGCCGCCATCCGCGACGCGGTCGTCGCGGGCCTGCGCGACGGCACCCTCGTCGCCCCCCACCACCGCACCCGCACCGCGGGCGTCGCCCTCGTCGGCGGCGGCCCCGGCGACCCGGACCTGATC
>NZ_JBHXME010000335.1:0-2677 GCF_042721125.1 Streptomyces sp. NPDC058469 | reverse complement strand
GTCCCGGACTATCCCGTGCGGTACTTCTCCGCCTGTTCGGCGCGGAGGGTCAGACCATGGCCGGGTGCGCCGTCGGCCCCCGGGCGGATGCTGCCGCCCTGGGGATCGAGGGTCCCGTCGAAGAAGAGGTCCTCGATGCGTACGTGGTCGTAAAACCACTCCAGGTGGCGCAAGTTGGGGATGGCGGCAGCCGCGTGCGCGTGGACGTGGGGCGCGCAGTGGCCGGAGAGTTCGAGTCCGGCGGCTTCCGCGAGGGCTGCCGCGCGCAGCCAGACGGTGATTCCGCCGCAGCGGGTGGCGTCGGCCTGGAGGCAGTCCACCGCTCCGGCGCCGAGCATGTGCCCGAAATACGGGAGCGTGTAGCCGTACTCCCCGGCGGTCACCTCGGGTGCGACGGCGGCCCGGATCTGCGCCAGCCCGGCCAAGTCGTCGGAGGAGACGGGCTCTTCGAACCACGTCACGCCGTGCTCGTCGAGGTGCCGGGCCATCCGAGTCGCCTGTTTGCGGGTGTAGCCGCCATTGGCGTCGACGTAGAGGTCCCGCGCCTCTCCGATGCTCCGGCGGGCCTGCGCGACCCGTTCCCGGTCCCGCTGCTCGGCCCGGCCCCAGGACTCCCCGATCTTGATCTTCACCCGGGGGATGTTCAATTCCTCAGTCCAGAGGCTCAGTTGACGATCCAACCGGTGCTCGTCGTACGTCGTGAAGCCGCCGCTGCCGTACACGGGCACGTCGGTGCGGCTCGCGCCGAGCAGCCGGGTCAGGGGCAGGTCGAGGAGGCGGGCCTTCAGGTCCCACAGGGCGATGTCCACGGCCGAGACGGCGCCGGCGATCAGGCCGGGCCGGCCGGCGTTGCGGACCGCCCTGTTCATCGCCTCGTTGGCGGCGGGGACGTCCCAGACGCAGCGGCCGGTCACGACGTCGGCGAGTTGCCGCTCGACGACGTGGGCGGTCGCCGCCGCGCCGTAGGTGTAGCCGAGTCCTGTCGCGCCGCCGCCGCGGACCTGGACCACGATCATGGTGGTCGAGTCCCAGGCCAGCGTGCCGTCGCCCTCCGGCGCGTCGGTGGGGACCGTGTACACGGCGGTCTCGACCTCGTCCACGAGCGGCTCGCTCCCGCGTGCGGTGCGCGAGGTCATCAGCCCTCCCGGCTCTCCTCGGTACCGGGCTCGTCCTGGCGCCGCTTGCCGCCGGGGAGCATTTCCTGCACCTTCGCCTTGAGCCCCTGCCGGATCATGCCGGCCCGGTCGCTGTCGCCCTTGACGACGGCGGAGGCCGCGGCCTCGATCTGGTCGAGGCCGGCGTGCGGCGGGATCGGCGGTACGGCCGGGTCGGTCCGGAAGTCGATGACGAACGGCCGGTCGGCGCCGAGCGCCCGCTGCCAGGCGTCCGCCACCTCCCCCGGCTTCTCCACCCGCACCCCGCCGAGGCCGATCGAGCGGGCGAAGTCGGCGTACGGCACGTCCGGGAGCGCCTGGGAGGGCAGGAACTGCGGGGCGCCTGCCATGGCGCGCATCTCCCAGGTGACCTGGTTGAGGTCCTGGTTGTTGAGGACGGCGACGATCAGCCTCGGGTCCTGCCACTCGGGCCAGTACTTCGCGGCGGTGATGAGTTCGGCCATGCCGTTCATCTGCATGGCTCCGTCGCCCACGATCGCGAGGGCGGGCCGGTCGGGATGGGCGAACTTGGCGCCGATGACGTACGGCACGCCGGGCCCCATGGTGGCGAGGGTGCCGGACAGCGAACCGCGCATGGTGCCGCGCATGCGCAGGTGCCGTGCGTACCAGTTGGCGGCGGAGCCGGAGTCGGCGGCCAGGATCACGTCGTCCGGCAGGAGAGCGTCGAGGCTGTGGACGACGTACTCGGGGTTGATCGGGTCCGCGTCCACGGCCGCACGGCGCTCCATGACCTCCCACCAGCGGGCCGTGTCCTTCTCGATCTTCTTGCGCCACTTGCCGTGCTGCTTCCGCTTCAGCTGCGGCAGCAGGGCCTTGAGGGTCTCCTGCGCGTCACCGACGAGGTTGACCTCGAAGGGGTAGCGCAGCCCGATCATGAACGGGTCGATGTCGATCTGGACGGCGCGGGCCTTGCCGAACTCCGGCAGGAACTGGGTGTACGGGAAGCTGGAGCCGATGACGAGCAGGGTGTCGCAGTCCTGCATCAGCTCGTAGGACGGACGGGTGCCGAGCAGGCCGATCGAACCGGTCACGTACGGCAGGTCGTCCGGCAGGGCGTCCTTGCCCAGCAGCGCCTTGGCCACCCCGGCGCCGAGCACGTCGGCGATCTCCTCCACCTCGGCCCGTGCGCCGCGCGCGCCCTGCCCGATCAGGATCGCGACCTTCTCGCCCGCGTCGAGCACCTCGGCGGCGCGCGCGAGGTCCGCCGCGGCCGGGACCGGCGCGGAGTGTGTCAGGCCGAGGCTGGACGGCACCATCTTGAAGGCGTGGGTCGGCGCCGAGTAGTCCAGTTCCTGGACGTCGGCGGGGATGATGACCGCGGTCACCGTGCGCTTGGCGTAGGCGGTGCGCATGGCGCGGTCGATGACGTTGGGCAGTTGCTCGGGGACGGTCACCATCTCGCAGTACTCGGAGGCGACGTCCTTGTAGAGGCTCAGCAGGTCGACCTCCTGCTGGTAACTGCCGCCCATGGCACTGCGGTTGGTCTGTCCGACGATCGCGAC
>NZ_JBHXME010000334.1:0-2705 GCF_042721125.1 Streptomyces sp. NPDC058469 | reverse complement strand
CGGCGGTACCGACCCCGGCTCCCACCGAGGGACTGCTGAACCCCACCGGCCCCGAGGGCACCTCTTCGGCGACCCCGGCGGCCTCAAGATTCAGCAGCTGTACGGCACTTCGGCTGACCTGTTCCACCAACGCCCCCGGCAGCCATCCCCCGGCCACCAGCCGGGCGGCCCCGTCCGGAGCGAGCCACCGTGCCACCTCACCCGGCGTCGGCCGCGCGGCGGGGTCCTTCGCCAGACAGGCACTCGCCAGCTCCCGCAAGTCCCCGTCCATCTCCCCCAGTTGGGGCTCTTCGTGGACGACCTTGTAGAGGAGGGCGGCCGAGGAGTCGCCGGGGAAGGGAGACGTGCCCGTGGCCGCGTACACCAGCACCGCGCCCAACGAGAAGACGTCGGACGCACCCGTCGCCCCCTTCCCGAGGATCTGCTCGGGGGCCATGTAACCGGGCGAGCCGACGGAGACGCCGGTGGAGGTGAGGGAGGCGGTGCCGTCCGTGGCGCGGGCGATGCCGAAGTCGATGAGGAGGGGCCCGTCGAGGGTGAGGAGCACGTTGGACGGTTTCACGTCCCGGTGCACTAGCCCCAGTTCGTGGACGGCCGTCAGCGCTTCGGCCAGCCCCGCGCCCAGCGCCCGTACGGTGGCCGTGGGCAGTGGCCCGCCGTCCGCGACGGCGGCGGAGAGGGACGGACCGGCCGCGTAGGCCGTGGCGACCCAGGGCACCGCGGCCTCGGGGTCCGAGTCCAGGACGGGTGCGGTCCAGGCGCCGCCCACCCGGCGCGCCGCGTCGACCTCGCGGCGGAAGCGGGCGCGGAACTCCTCGTCGAGCGCGAAGTGCGGATGCACGATCTTGACCGCGACCGTACGACCGCCCGCGCTGCGCCCGAGGTAGACCCGGCCCATCCCGCCGGAACCGAGCCGCCCGAGCAGCCGGTAGGGCCCCACGACCGTGGGTTCGTCGTCTCCGAGCGGCTGCATGCCGTCCACCCCTCCCCCGTACGACTTCCAGCAGGGTAGTGCGCCACACCCCACCGGTGATTACGGCCGGAGCAGATCCACCGTCGACGGCTTCTACCTTCTGTCTATACGGCTATTACGGCTGGAGGAGTTCCACGTTCACGTCGGCCGGGAATCCGGTCGTGGGTCCGACGCGGCGGGCGAACTCGGCGACCGCGGCCAACTGGGGTGCGCCGAAGCGGAAGTCCAGCGTCGTGAAGTACCGCTCCAGGACGGTCTCGTCGAAGTCCTCCCAGCGGGCGGCCTGTTCGGCGACTTTGCCGACCTCTTCGAGGGAGAGGTTGCGGGAGGCGAGGAAGGCCTCGTGGACCTTGCGGGTGATGACCGGTTCGCGCTCCAGGTAGTCGCGGCGGGCGGCCCACACGGCGAAGACGAACGGCAGCCCGGTCCACTCCTTCCAGAGCATGCCGAGGTCGTGCACCTCAAGGCCGAAGCGGGGCCCGTCGAGCAGGTTGGCGCGCAGGGCGGCGTCGCCGATGAGTACGGCGGCGTCGGCCTCCTGCATCATCAGGCTCAGGTCGGGCGGGCAGGTGTAGTAGTCGGGCTGGACGCCGTAGCGCTCGGCGAGGAGGAGCTGGGCGAGTCGGACGGAGGTCCGCGAGGTCGAGCCGAGGGCGACCCGGCGGCCGTCCAGCTGGTCCAGCGGGACCTGCGAGACGATCACGCAGGACATCACCGGGCCGTCGCAGCCGACGGCGATGTCGGGGAAGGCGACCAGGTCGTCCGCGTTGCGGAGGAACTCGACGAGCGTGATGGGCCCGATGTCGAGGCCGCCCTGCACCAGCTGCTCGCTGAGCTTCTCCGGGGTGTCCTTGGTCAGCTCGAAGTCGAGAAGCGTGCCTGTTCTCGCGAGCCCCCAGTACAGAGGCAGGCAGTTCAGGAACTGGATGTGGCCGACGCGCGGCCGGGTGCGAGAATTGTCCACAACGTGAGGCTAGACCTCATGCGGTACGCTCCATACTTCGGCCCCACAGTCAAGCCTCCGGCGATCTTCAAACGTCCGAGTGATGTGATCTTGGCCTCTATTGCTTTCGGCTGCCCGAGTGCTAGGCTCGCCGCAAGTTGCAGTTTGGTTTCCCTTGCAGTACAGAGCCTGCGGAGCATGTAACCGCGGGCTCTTGTCGTTTTCAGACGTATGCAGTAGTGCGGGACTTGTTTTCACACTTGCAGGGTTCTGGAGCAGGGCAACCCTTTGGGCCCAAGGAGGGCTTATGGCTACCGGAACCGTGAAGTGGTTCAACGCCGAAAAGGGCTTTGGCTTCATCGCCCAAGAAGGCGGAGGCCCCGACGTCTTCGTTCACTACTCCGCGATCAACGCGAGCGGCTTCCGCTCGCTGGAGGAGAACCAAGCGGTCTCCTTCGACGTGACCCAGGGTCCGAAGGGCCCGCAGGCGGAGAACGTCACCCCCGTCTGAGTCACCTGATCGCAGTCCTTCGGTCTCGGAGCCTGGTGCTTTGATCCGGAACAGATAGCAAGACCCAAGGAGCCCCGCGCCGCAAGGTGCCGGGGCTCCTGCCTTTGCCTCCGGCGGTTGGGCGGGGGGCTGCTTGTCGCCGGGGGTGAGCAGCCCGGCGGATGTGGGTGGCCCGGCGGGGGTGCGTGGCCCGGCGGGGGTGAGCAGCCCGGCGGGGGTGCGTGGCCCGGCGGGGGTGCGTGGCCCGGCGGGTGTGGGCGGCCCGGCGGGTGTGGGCC
>NZ_JBHXME010000333.1:0-2730 GCF_042721125.1 Streptomyces sp. NPDC058469 | reverse complement strand
GTCCTGTTCTCCTCGGCAGCCGGCACCCTCGGCAACCCCGGACAGGCCAACTACGCCGCCGCCAACACCTACCTCGACGCCCTCGCCCACCACCGCCGCGCCCAAGGCCTCCCGGCCGTCTCAATCGCGTGGGGACTCTGGGAACGAGCCAGCGGCATGACCGGCACGCTGTCCGAGGCCGACCTCGCCAGGCTCCGCCGATCCGGGCTCGTCCCACTCACCGACGACCACGGGCTCGCCCTGTTCGACGCCGCGCTCCGGCTCGACGAACCGCACGTCGTCGCCCTGCCGATCGCCCCCACGGCGGACACGCACCCATCGCCGCTGCTGCGCGACCTCGCCCCGCGATCCCGCAGGACGGCCGCCACCCGCGGCACTGACGGTCCCGGCGCGGGCGGCGACCTCGCCTCGACCCTGGCGGGACTGACCGCCGATCAGCAGCGCCGGCGGATGCTCACCCTCGTACAGGCGCAGGCCGCCGCCGTCCTCGGGCATCCCGCCGCGCACACGATCGTCGCGGACCAGCCGTTCAAGAACCTCGGCTTCGACTCCCTCACCGCCGTCGAACTCCGCAACCGGCTCGCCAGCGCGACCGGGCTACGGCTGCCGCCGACCCTGATCTTCGACCAGCCCAGCCCCGCCGAGCTGGCCGCGTGGCTGCTCGGCCGGCTCGCCCCCGCGGCGGCCGAACCGGTGCCCGCGATCCTCACCGACCTGGACGCTCTGGAGACGATCCTCGCCGAGGTGCCAGCCGACGACAAGGGCCGTCCCGCGGTCACCGCCCGGCTGGAGACCCTGCTGGCCCGGTGGGCCGGAGCGCGGACGGACACCGCCGGCGACGACCTGTCTGCCGCGACGGACGACGAGATCTTCAGCGTCATCGACCACGAGCTCGGAATCTCCTGACCCCTTCACGTGAGGAACCCAGATGTCCAACGAAGAGAAGCTCAGGGACTATCTGAAGCGCGTCACGGCCGACCTGCGCAGGTCCAGGCAGCGCGTTCACGAGGTGGAGTCGGAGCGGTTCGAGCCGATCGCGATCATCGGGATGGCGTGCCGGTACCCGGGCGGAGTCCGCTCCCCCGACGACCTGTGGGACCTGGTCGCCGAGGGCCGGGACGGCATCTCGGACTTCCCCGTCAACCGCGGCTGGCCCGCCGACCTGTACGACCCCGACCCCGACCGGGCCGGCACCACCTACACCCGGCACGGCGGGTTCCTGCACGACGCCGACATCTTCGACGCGGCGTTCTTCGGGATCAGCCCGCGCGAGGCGCTCGCCATGGACCCGCAGCAGCGGCTCCTCCTCGGAACCACGTGGGAGACGCTCGAGGACGCCGGGCTCGACCCGTCCGGGCTGCGGGGACGCGGCATCGGGGTGTTCGCGGGCGTCCTGTCGAGCAACTACGGCTCGCACCTGCTGATAGAGACGCCCGAGGAGATCCAGGGCTACCTGTCGACGGGCATCAGCAACAGCGTCGCGTCCGGCCGGATCTCCTACAGCTTCGGCTTCCAGGGTCCGGCCGTCACCATCGACACCGCCTGCTCGTCCTCGCTCGTCGCGATGCATCTGGCGGCGCACGCGCTGCGGTCCGGCGAGTGCTCCATGGCACTGGCCGGCGGTGTGACGGTCATGGCGGCGCCCACACCGTTCGTGGACTTCAGCCGTCAGCGGGGCCTGTCCGCCGACGGGCGCTGCAAGCCGTTCGCGGCCGCCGCCGACGGCACCGGCTGGGGCGAGGGCGTCGGCCTCGTCCTGCTGGAGAAGCTGTCGGACGCCCAGCGCAACGGCCACCGGATCCTCGCAGTCATCAAGGGCTCGTCGGTCAACCAGGACGGCGCCAGCAACGGGCTCGCCGCCCCCAACGGGCCGTCGCAGCAGCGGGTCATCGAGCAGGCCCTGGTCAACGCGCGGCTGTCGGCCGACGAGGTCGACGCCGTCGAGGCGCACGGCACCGGCACCCGGCTGGGCGACCCGATCGAGGCGCAGGCGCTGCTCGACACCTACGGACGGCACCACACCAGCGCGCTTCCGCTGCGGCTGGGGTCGATCAAGTCGAACATCGGGCACAGCCAGGCCGCCGCCGGCGTCGCCGGTGTGATCAAGATGGTGGAGGCAATTCGGCACGGCGCGCTGCCGAAGTCGCTGCACGTGGACGAGCCCTCGCCGCACGTCGACTGGTCCGCCGGGCATGTGACGCTGCTGACCGAGACCACGCCGTGGCCCGAGACGGGACGGCCGCGCCGCGCGGCGGTGTCGTCGTTCGGGATCAGCGGCACCAATGCCCACCTCATCCTGGAGCAGGCACCGGAGCCCGACGACGCCGAGGCCCCGGCGCCCGCGCCGGACGCACCCGCCGTCGCGCTGCCGCTGTCGGCGAAGGACGCCGACGCGCTGCGCGAGACCGCCCGGCGGCTCAGGGAGCGCCTCGACGCACGTCCGGAGCTGGAGCCCGCCGCCCTGGCCGCGCCGCTCGCCGGACGGGCGCTGCTCGGCCACCGGGCGGTCGTCGTCACCCCGCCGGACGACCGCGCCGGGACCGCCGCGGCCCTCGACGCGCTCGCCGGCGGGTCGCCCCATCCGTCGCTGATCGTCGGCGACGAGCCTCCCACGGCGGGCGGGACCGTGTTCGTCTTCCCCGGCCAGGGCTCCCAGTGGGCGGGCATGGGCACACTGCTCGCCGCCGAGTCGCCGGTGTTCGCCCGCGCTCTGGACGACTGCGCGCAGGC
>NZ_JBHXME010000332.1:0-2801 GCF_042721125.1 Streptomyces sp. NPDC058469 | reverse complement strand
GGTGACGAGAGGCCGACCGCGCGGAGGCCCGAAGGGCTGAGCACGGCCGGACTCTCGACACCGGCTGAGGCGCCCCGGAGGCGGGAGCAGGAAAAAGGGGCTTTGAGGCTCGGGACCAGGCGGAGCAGACTCGCCCTGGCCCAGTCCGGGTTGGTGGCGGACGCCGTGAGCCAGGTGACCGGACGGCCCGTCGAGCTCGTCGAGATCACCACCTACGGCGACACCTCCCGCGAGCACCTCGCCCAGATCGGCGGCACCGGGGTCTTCGTGACCGCGCTGCGGGACGCGCTGCTCGGCGGTGAGGTCGACTTCGCGGTTCATTCGCTGAAGGACCTGCCGACCGGGCAACCCGCGGAGCTGGTGCTCGCCGCCGTACCGGAGCGCGAGGACCCGCGGGACGTGATCGTCGCGAGGGACGCCCTGAAGTTCACCGACCTGCCCCGCGGGGCGCGCATCGGTACGGGCTCCCCGCGTCGCACGGCCCAGCTGAACGCGTACGCGCGCAGCCACGGCCTCGACATCGAGACGGTCCCGATCCGCGGGAACATCGACACCCGGGTCGGCTTCGTGCGGGACGGTGAGCTGGACGCCGTGGTCCTGGCCGCCGCCGGACTGAGCCGGATCGGCCGGCTCGACGACGTGACCGACTTCCTGTCGGTCGACACGATTTTGCCCGCCCCCGGCCAGGGGGCCCTGGCGATCGAGTGTGCCGCGGACAACGCGGACCTCATCGCGGCGCTCGGTGAGCTCGACGATCCGTTCACGCGGGTCGCCGTGACCGCCGAAAGGTCCCTGCTCGCCGCCCTGGAGGCCGGCTGCTCCGCCCCTGTGGGCGCGCTGGCCGACCTTCTGGCCGACGGGCAGATTGTCAAGGAAATGCGCCTGCGCGGAATAGTCGGCACGACCGACGGTTCGCGTACGGTGCAGCTGTCCACCACCGGTCCCGTGCCCGAGACGCATGACCAAGCACTGGCGCTCGGTCGCGAACTCGCCGCCGAGATGCTTGCCCAGGGCGCGGCCGGTCTCATGGGGGAGCAAGCCAAGTGAGCCCCACCACTCTTCCCGCCGCCGGTCCTGAACACGGGCACGTCACCTTCCTGGGTGCCGGACCCGGAGATCCGGGACTGCTCACACTGCGCGCCGTAGAGGCGCTGGCGAACGCGGACGTTCTCGTCGCCGAGCACGAGGTGCTCGACGTCGTACGTGCGCACGCCCGACCCGGCGTAGCCGTCGTGCATCCGGATCCGAGTCCCTCTTCGGGCTCGTTCCAGGGCACAGGCACGCCTCAACTAACGGTTGTTGACGGTGCGTCAACAACCGTTGGCCTACCCGCTGTGCGGGATGCGGCACATCTTGTCATGGAGGCCGCGCGGGGCGGCAGGCGGGTCGTACGTGCGGTGTCCGGGGACCCCGGACTTGATACGTACGCCGCCGAGGAAATGCTCGCCTGCGTCGCCGCGGGTGTTCCGTTCGAGGTCGTGCCCGGTGTCGCCGCGGCCGTCGGCGTGCCCGCGTACGCCGGTGTCCCGCTGCGGGACGCGCAGGGGGCGGACGTCCGGTTCGTGGACGCCCGTACCGCGTCGGACCGCTGCTGGACCGAGGTCGGGGCGTCGGACGGCACGGTCGTCGTGTCGACGTCGCTGGACTCGGTGGCCGCCGCGGCCGGTGAGCTGGTGGCCGCGGGCCGTAAGCCCGATACGCCCATGACGGTCACAGTGGCTGGTACGACCACTCGTCAGCGGACCTGGTCCGCGACGCTCGGGACGATCGCGCAGACGCTGAAGCAGGCGAAGGTGCTGCCGTCGCCTGAAGGTGGCCGACCGGTGATAGCCGTGGTCGGTGAGCGTTCCGCCGCCGCCCAGCGCGACCAGTTGTCGTGGTTCGAGTCCAAGCCGCTGTTCGGCTGGAAGGTGCTCGTGCCGCGTACGAAGGAGCAGGCGGCGTCGCTCTCCGACCAGTTGCGGTCGTACGGGGCCGTGCCGCACGAGGTGCCGACGATCGCCGTCGAACCGCCGCGGACGCCTCAGCAGATGGAGCGGGCGGTCAAGGGGCTCGTCACCGGCCGCTATGAGTGGATCGCTTTCACCTCGGTGAACGCGGTCAAGGCCGTGCGGGAGAAGTTCGAGGAGTACGGGCTTGACGCTCGTGCGTTTGCCGGGATCAAGGTCGCCGCTGTGGGGGAGCAGACCGCCACGGCGCTGGTCGCCTTTGGTGTGAAGCCGGATCTCGTGCCGAGTGGTGAGCAGTCTGCGGCCGGGTTGCTTGAGGACTGGCCGCCTTACGACCCCGTCTTCGATCCGATCGACCGGGTCTTCCTGCCTCGTGCGGATATCGCCACCGAGACGCTTGTCGCCGGGCTGATCGAGCTTGGGTGGGAGGTCGACGACGTGACCGCCTACCGGACCGTGCGGGCCTCGCCGCCGCCTGCCGATACGCGGGAGGCGATCAAGGGGGGTGGCTTCGACGCCGTTCTCTTCACGTCGTCCTCCACTGTGCGGAACCTGGTGGGGATCGCCGGCAAGCCGCACAACGTGACCGTGATCGCGTGTATTGGTCCGGCTACGGCGAAGACCGCCGAGGAGCATGGGCTGCGGGTGGATGTGATGGCTCCGGAGCCGTCCGTGCACAAGTTGGCCGAGGCGTTGGCGAACTTCGGGTTGCGGCGGAGAGCTGCCGCGCAGGAGGCGGGGGATCCGGTTACCCGGCCCAGTGAGCGTCGGCCCGGTGCTCGGCGGCGGCGTACGACCTGAGGTTGCGGTTGAGTCCGAGGTCGCGGTGAGTGGGGGCGGGCGTCCGTGGGG
>NZ_JBHXME010000331.1:0-2858 GCF_042721125.1 Streptomyces sp. NPDC058469 | reverse complement strand
CTCACCCACCTCCACGCCGAACACTCCCCCGCCCTCTACCTCGAACTCGGGCCGCGCCCGACACTCGCGACGCTCGCCGAACAGTCCCTGGACGGTGCGGTGGCGCAGGCCGTCCTCGATCATCGCAAGGACGACGCCACCGCGTTCCTGACCGCGCTCGCGCACACCGGGGCGCCGTCGAAGGCTCGGGCTGTCCGGCCCACGGTGCCGCTGCCGACCTACCCGTTCCAACACCGCCGCTACTGGCTGACCGGCGACGCCGCCCCCGGGACCGCGACCGGTCTCGGATTGGCCGCCGCCGGGCATCCGTTGCTCGGCGCGGCCGTCGAACTGCCCGACGAGACCGTCGTTCTCACCGGGCGGCTCTCGACGGGAACCCATCCTTGGCTGCTCGACCACGCCGTCCACGGGACGCCGCTGCTGCCCGCCGCCGCCCTCCTCGACCTGGCGCTGCACGCCGGGCGGGCCGTCGGATGCCCGGTCGTCGACGAGCTGACGCTCCTCGAAGCCGTGTTCGTCGCCACGGAGACGCCGCTCGACCTGCACCTGATCGCCGGACCGCCGGACCCGGCCGGGACGCGCCCGCTCACCGTGCGCTCCCGTCCCAGCGGCTCGGACACCCCCTGGACGGCGCACGCCACCGGCACCCTCACCTCGGTCGAGCCCGCCCCCGTGCCCGTCCCGGACGTCCCGGACGACGCGAGCCCCGTGGACGTCAGCGGGCTGTACGAGACGCTCGCCGCCCACGGCTACGACTACGGGCCCGCCTTCCAGAACCTGGCCGGGCTGAGCGAGTCCGGCGACACGCTGTACGCGACCGTCCGGCTCGGCGAGGACACCCCCACCGCAGGATTCGGCGTCCATCCGGCGCTGTTCGACGCGGCGCTGCATCCGCTGGCGCTGCGCGAGGCGTCGAACGGGGGACGGCTGCTGCTGCCGTACTCCTGGTCGGGGGTCGTCCTGCACGCGGCGGACGCGACCGAGGCGCGGGCCGTCATCGAACCGGCCGGCGGCGACGCCCACCGGATCGTCCTCGCGGGCGCCGACGGCCGGCCCGTCCTGACCGTCGGATCCCTGTCCGTCCGCGCCCTGCCCGACGGGGCCCTCGCCGGACGGCACCGCGACCCCCTCTACGAGACCGCCTGGATCCCGGCGTCGCCCTCGGCCGACCGGCAGGAATCCCCGTACGTCCTCCTGCCCGTCCCCGACGAGCCGCGCGAGCCGCTCGCCGTGGCGTCGGCCGCGCTCCCGGGGCTGCGTGACCTGCTCGACGGAGACGCCCGCATCGTCGTGGTCACCTCGGGGGCCGTCGTGGCCGGGCCGGGTGAGGACCCGCGCCTGGACCACGCGGTGCTCTGGGGCCTGGTCAGGACGGCCCAGTCCGAGCATCCCGGACGGATCGTGCTGATCGACTCCGACGGAACCGCGGCGTCCGCCGCCGCCCTCGCCTCGGCGATCGCGTCGGGCGAGCCGCAGCTCGCACTGCGGGACGGCCGTGCCCTGGTCCCCCGGCTGACGCCCCTGACCGCCGCCCCGGACGCCCCGCCGCCGCCGTTCACCCGGCCGGGCACCGTCCTGATCACCGGCGGCACCGGGGCGCTCGGCGGGCTCATCGCCGAGCACCTGGCCGTCCGGTACGGCATCCGGCGCCTCCTGCTCACCGGGCGGCGCGGCCCCGACGCCCCCGGCGCGGCGGACCTCGCCGCCCGCCTGGAGGAGCACGGCGCGCACGTGACGATCGCCGCCTGCGACGCCGCCGATCCCGGCGACCTCGCCGCGCTCCTCGCGTCGGTCCCGGCCGAGCACCCGCTCACCGCCGTGATCCACGCGGCCGGAGTGCTCCGCGACGCCCCGCTGCACGCCCAGACCGACGACCACCTCACCGACGTGTTCCGGCCCAAGATCGACGCCGCCTGGAACCTCCACCGGCAGACCCGCGACCTTGACGCCTTCATCCTGTTCTCGTCTGCCGCGGGACACCTCGGCACGCCGGGGCAGGCCAACTACGCGGCGGCCAACACCTACCTCGACGCCCTCGCCCAGCACCGCCACGCCCAGGGCCTCCCCGCCACCTCCATCGCGTGGGGGCTCTGGGACCAGGGCGGCATGGGCGGCGCTCTGTCGGCGGCGGCGCTGGCGCGGCTCGCCCGCTCCGGCATCGTCCCGCTCCCGCCCGAGCAGGGCCTCGCCCTGTTCGACGCCGCCCTCACGGCGGGCTGTCCCGTACCGGTACCGATCGGCCTCGACACGGCGGCGCTGCGGGGCTCCGACACCGAAACCCTCCCCGCCGTGCTACGGGGCCTGGTGCGGAGCCGCGCCGTCCGGCGGGCGCCCGCGGCACTCTGGACCGACCGGCTCACCGGCCGCCCCGCCGACGAGCAGGAGGGCCTGCTGGTCGGCCTCATCGGCGGGGAGGTCGCCGAGGTCCTCGGCCTCGACGGCACCGCGTCGGTCTCCCCCGACCGTGGCCTGTTCGACCTGGGCCTGGACTCGCTGACGGCGATGGACCTGCACGGCCGGCTGTCCCGGGCGACCGGGCTGAAGCTCCCGTCCACGCTGGTCTTCGACTATCCGACCCTGCTCCAGCTGGCGGGCCATCTCCGGGACGGCCTGGACTCCGGACGTCCGGACGGGACCTCGCCGCTGACGGCGCTCGCCGAGCTGGAGGCCGCTTTCGCCGACCTGCCCGACGACCCCGAGCTGCGGTCCGCCGCGGCCCGGCGGCTGCGGGATCTGGTGGACCGGCTCGGCGAACGTCCCGGGACCGGCCCGGCCGACCGGTTCAGCGGGGCCGACGACGAGGAGCTGTTCGCCTTCCTCGACGGCCCGGCCGACTGACCGCCCGGACGGACATGCGG
>NZ_JBHXME010000330.1:0-3240 GCF_042721125.1 Streptomyces sp. NPDC058469 | reverse complement strand
AACCCCACCCCCGCCCCCCCCCACCCCAAACACCCCCCGGCCCCCCCCCCCCCCGGGGCCGTGTCTCACCTGGGGTGGGGGCGGGTCGCCCCCCCGGGGCCCCCCCCCCCCCCGTCCGGTGCACCGCCGCCACGGACCGCACACAGCACGTGTGGACCCGCAGACCGGAGAATCCTGATGGACATATCGACAAAGAATCCTGCAGAAGCACCGCCCCCCACCCCCGAGCCCTCCGTCGCGGAGCAGAAGCGCACCGCCCGCGGCGCCACCCGACCCGGTGACCGGATCTTCCTCGGTCTCTCCCGCGGGTCGGGCATCCTGCTGCTGGTGATCATGGCCGCGATCGCGGTCTTCCTCACCTACCGCGCCTCGCTCGCGATCAGCAAGGACCACGCGAACTTCCTCACCACCTTCGAGTGGAACACCAACCTGCTGCCGCCGAAGTTCGGCATCGCCGTCCTGGCGTTCGGCACGGTGGTGTCCTCGATCATCGCCATGGTCATCGCGGTCCCGGTCGCGGTCGCCATCGCCCTGTTCACCACGCACTACGCCCCGCGCAAGCTCCGCGGCCCGGTCTCCTACGTGATCGACCTGCTGGCCGCCGTACCGTCCATCGTGTACGGCCTGTGGGGCGCCCTGATCCTCGTACCGCACATGGTCGGCCTCTATGGCTGGCTCAACGACTTCTTCGGCTGGACCGGGATCTTCTCCTGGGAAGGCGGCGCGCCCCGCTCGATGCTCACCGTCGGCATCCTGCTGGCGATCATGATCCTGCCGATCATCACCAACGTGAGCCGCGAGGTCTTCCGCCAGGCCCCGCAGATGATCGAAGAGGCGGCCCTCGCCCTCGGCGCCACCCGCTGGGAGGTCATCCGCATGGCGGTGATCCCCTTCGGCCGCTCCGGCGTGATCTCCGCCTCGATGCTCGGCCTCGGCCGCGCGCTCGGCGAGACGATGGCCGTCGCCACCGTGCTCTCCCCGGACTTCATCATCCACGCCAGCCTGCTCAACCCGGGCGGCGGAACCTTCGCCCAGAACATCGCCAGCAAGTTCAGCGAGGCGTCGCAGGACGGCCGGGACGCGCTCATCGCCTCCGGTCTGGTCCTGTTCGTCATCACCCTGCTGGTCAACGGCGCGGCCCGGCTCATCATCGCCCGCCGCGCGGAGTACTCGGGGGCCAACGCATGAGCCACGCAGCCGTAGCCGAAAAGCCCGTGAGCACCCTCCAGGGCGCCACCCTCCCGAAGTGGTCGCCGTACGCGATCGCCGGCGGGTCAGTCGTCCTGGCCGTCCTCATCGGACTGGTCGGCAGCCTCGACAGCAAGATCCAGTGGGGCCTGATCGCGGCGATCCTCTTCATCGTCGGTACGTACGTCATCGCCTCCCGCGTCGAGGGCACCCGCCAGGCCAAGGACCGCATCTCGACCAGCCTGGTCTGGGTCGCGTTCCTCCTCGCCGTGGTCCCGCTCGTCTCGCTCCTCTGGACGACGATCTCGCGCGGCGTGAAGGTCCTGAACATCTACTTCCTGACCCACTCGATGGGTGTGGTCGCCGACACCGAGCCCGGCGGCGGTATCTACCACGCCATCATCGGCAGCCTGGAGCAGGTCGGCCTCGCCACCCTGATCGGCGCCCCGATCGGTGTGCTCACCGCGATCTACCTGGTCGAGTACGGACGCGGTGCCCTCTCCAAGTGGGTCACCTTCTTCGTGGACGTCATGACGGGCATCCCGTCGATCGTCGCGGGTCTGTTCATCCTGTCCCTGATGCTCATGTGGGACATGGAGCCCTTCGGCTTCGCCGGTTCCTGCGCCCTGGCCATCCTGATGATGCCGGTCGTGGTCCGCTCCACCGAGGAGATGCTGAAGCTCGTACCGAACGAGCTGCGCGAGGCATCGCTCGCCCTCGGCATCCCGAAGTGGCGCACGATCCTCAAGGTCGTCCTCCCCACCGCGATCGGCGGCATCACCACCGGCATCATGCTGGCGGTCGCCCGTATCGCCGGCGAGACCGCGCCCGTCCTGCTGCTGGTGTTCGGCAACCCGTTCATCAACAACGACCCGTTCCACGGGGCGCAGGCGTCGCTGCCGCTGTACATCTACCAGCAGTTCGCGCAGAGCGCGGGCGCCGGTGCGGCCTACGACCGTGCCTGGGCGGCCTCGCTCACCCTCATCGCCTTCGTGATGATCCTCAACCTGGTGGCCCGCGGCATCGCCCGCTGGAAGGCCCCCAAGACCGGTCGCTAAGGCGACAACATCCGGCTACGGCCGGACGGAACCCCCTCAGCGACCGTTCTGAAGTCTGGAAGTGAAGTAGACATGTCCAAGCGAATCGACGTAAGCGGGCTCACCGCCTACTACGGCTCCCACAAGGCAATCGAAGACATCTCGATGACGGTCGAGCCCCGCTCGGTGACGGCCTTCATCGGCCCCTCCGGCTGCGGCAAGTCGACGTTCCTGCGCACGCTCAACCGCATGCACGAGGTGACGTCCGGCGGCCGCGTCGAGGGCAAGGTCCTCCTGGACGACGAGGACCTCTACGGCCACGGCATCGACCCGGTGTCGGTACGCCGCGAGATCGGCATGGTCTTCCAGCGCCCGAACCCGTTCCCCACGATGTCGATCTTCGACAACGTCGCGGCGGGCCTGCGCCTGAACGGCAGCTACAAGAAGAACGAGCTGTCGGACGTCGTAGAGAAGTCCCTGAAGGGCGCGAACCTCTGGAACGAGGTCAAGGACCGCCTGAACAAGCCGGGTTCGGGCCTCTCCGGCGGCCAGCAGCAGCGCCTGTGCATCGCGAGGGCGATCGCGGTGGAACCGAAGGTCCTGCTCATGGACGAGCCCTGCTCGGCCCTGGACCCGATCTCCACCCTCGCGATCGAGGACCTGATCGGCGAGCTGAAGGAACGCTTCACGATCGTCATCGTGACGCACAACATGCAGCAGGCGGCACGCGTCTCGGACCGCACGGCCTTCTTCAACCTCGCGGCGGTGGGCCAGCCCGGCCGCCTGATCGAGATCGACGACACGGAACGCATCTTCTCCAACCCGTCGGTCCAGGCCACAGAGGACTACATCTCGGGCCGCTTCGGCTAAACCGAGCCACTCCTCTCCCAAAACCCCTCGCGGTGCTGCATGGCGGTGCCACCGCGAGGCCGAAAAGGGCCCGCCCCCGGCTCCCGGGGGCGGGCCCGTTCGTTTGTCTTCCCACCCAGCCACCCGTTTGCGGTCGACCGAGAGG
>NZ_JBHXME010000329.1:0-3275 GCF_042721125.1 Streptomyces sp. NPDC058469 | reverse complement strand
CCGTACACCACCACCGCCCGCACGTCGTCGCGACGCGTGGCCTCCTCGGCGAGTTCCTTGAGGCGGTCCTGGGTGGCGACGTCCAGCGCGTTCATGGGCGGGCGGTCGAGGCGGATGGTGCCGACGCCCTCGGCGACTTCGAGATTCACGGTCATGTCTGCAGGTTAACGCGCGCTAACGACAACGGGCCCGGTGCTGTGTGTCACAGCACCGGGCCCGCAGGTCAGGTCGAGTCAGCTCGGCTCAACTCACGTAAGGCTTACGCCTTCCACTTGGCCCACGACATGTTCCAGCCGTTGAGCCCGTTGTCCGGCGCCACGGTGTCGTCGTTGGAGTTCTTGACGACCACGACGTCACCGAGGATCGAGTGGTTGAAGAACCACGCGGCCGAAACGGTCTTGCTGTAGCCGCCCTTGACGTCCTGGAGGCCGATGCAGCCGTGGCTGGCGTTGTAGTTGCCGAAGGCGCCGCCGCCCCAGTAGTTGCCGTGGATGAAGGTGCCGGAGTCGGTCAGGCGGGTGGCGTGCGGGACGTCCTTGATGTCGTACTCGCCGCCGTAGCCGACCGTTTCACCGTTCATCCGGGTCACTTCGAGCTTCTGGCTCATGACCATCTGGCCGTTCCAGGTGTCGTAGCCGGGCTTGCCGGTGGTGACCGGGATGGTCCTGATGGTCTTGCCGTCCTGGGTGACCTTCATCGTGTGCTTCTTGGCGTCGACGACGGAGACCTGGTTGCGGCCGATGGTGAACTTGACCGTCTTGGTCTGCTTGCCGTAGACGCCCGAACGGCCTTCGACGCCGTCGAGGTTGAGCTTGACGGTGACCTTGGTGCCGGACTTCCAGTAGGCCTCGGGGCGGAAGTCGAGGCGGTCGTTGCCGAACCAGTGGCCCTCGACGTCGACGGCCGGCTCGGTCGTGATGGTGATGGCCTTCTTCACGTCCTCCGGGTGCGTGATGCCCCTGGTGAAGCGGACGGAGAACGGCATGCCGACGCCGACCGTGGAGCCGTCCTCGGGAGTGAAGTTGCCGATGAAGGTGTTCGCCGGGGTCAGCGTGGTGAAGGTGGAGTCCTCGGCGGCGACCCGGCCCGCGGTGTCCTTGGCGACCGCGTGCACGCTGTACTTGGTGGAGGCGGCGAGATGCGTCGTGGGCGTCCAGCTCGCGCCGCCGCCGGTGATGGCGCCGGAGATCTTGGTGCCGTCGGCGTCCTTGACCTCGACCGCGGTCAACTTGCCCTTCGCGGCGCTGATCTTGAGGGCGCCGCTGGTGTCGACGGACTTCGAGCCGTTCTTGGGCGCGATGGTGACGACCGCCTGCGACTGCTTGGTCTCGGCCGTGTCCGACCCCTTGGCCTTACTGTCGCCCGAGCCGGAGCCGGAGTTCGATCCGCCGCCGCCTCCGCACGCGGTGACGGCGAGCAGCAGCACGCCGAGGATCAGCGCCAGCAGCCCCTTGTTTCTCCGGCCGCGCGCGTCCCCCGACGCGCCCGATATCGGTCGCACGTTCAAGACTTTCTCCCCTCGCCGGGCCTGGTCCGGCCCGCACCCCAGCGCATCTGACGTGCGCATCCGCGCATATTAACCGCCAGGTTTTGAGCTTCATGTCAGGCGAATGTCACCGTTCGGTCGCAACTTCGATCGCCGCCCGACAAAGGCCCCCCGCCCCTTCTCCGGTCACTTGAGGGCACTGCCCGCCTTCCACTCCTTCCAACCCATGTTCCACCCGCCGAGGCCATTGTCCGGAGCGACCTGTTTGTCGTTGCTGTGCACGACCTCGACCACGTCCCCGATGAGGCTCCGGTCGAAGAACCAGCCGGCCGGGGTGTCCGAGCTCCCGCCCTTCACATCGCGCAGGCCCACGCACCCATGGCTGACGTTGACGTGTCCGGGGGCAGTCGGCGCCCAGTAGTTGCCGTGCAGGAAGGTGCCGGAATCGGTGAGCCTCATGGCGTGCGGAACGTCGGGGATGTCGTACTCGCCGCCGAAGCCGACCGTGCGGCTGTTCATGCGGGTCACCTCCAGCATCTCCATGACCACCATTTTCCCGTTGTACGTGGTCTTCCCGGGGGCGCCGGCCGTGATCGGCACGGTGGCCAGCAGGTCGCCGTCGCGCCGCACCTCCATCGTGTGCTGGGCGGCGTCGACCAGGGAGACCTGGCTGCGGCCGACGGTGAAGGAGAACGTCTTGTACTGGAGGCCGTAGACGCCGGGTGCGCCCTCCACGTCCCGCAGGCGCAGGGAGACGGTGACCTGGGTGCCGGGTTTCCAGTAGGTCTCGGGGCGGAAGTCGAGGCGGTCCTTGCCGAACCAGTGCGGGCGGATCTCGACGGCCGGTCTCGCGGTGACGTGGATCGCGCGCTCGACGGCGGCCCGCTTCTCGATGTCCCGGTTGAAGCCCAGGGAGACGATCATCCCGGTGCCGACCGTGGCGCGGTTCTCCGGAGTGACGTAACTGATGAACCGTTCGTCGGGGACGTAGGTCGTGAACGTGGTGTGCCGGGCGGAGCGGCGCCCGTTGCCGTCGAGGGCGACCGCGTCGACGGTGTACTCGGCGGCCAGCGCGAGCCGTCCGTCCTCGGGTTCCCAGCGCAGTCCGTCGTCGGAGATGTGGCCGGGGACCGGGCTGTCCTGGGCGTCCTGCGCCTTGACGACCTGCACCGATTCCAGCCGCCCGCTGGGGACCCGCACCGACAGCCGCCGGCCGGGTTTGACGCCCTTGCTGGCGTCTTCGGGCGAGATCCGGATCACATCCTCGGGCGCCGGTGCCTTGCCGAAGATCTCGCCGATACCGCCCCCGCCCGAGCCGTCCGAAGTACAGCCGGTGGCTCCGGCCAGCAGTCCTGCCCATGTCAGTACGGCGGCCAGTGCGGCCCCCGCGCGCCGCGCGCGCCCTTGTGCATGCCTCACGAGGTACCCAACGAGCGGGCCCGCTCCGGGGAAACGTGAGTGCGACGCACGCTCTGGGCAGAACAGTGGGGAGGACGACATGACAGGCAAGCGCGACCGGGACGCCGCGCGCCCTTCACCTCGTCGTTCCATGAGCCGCAGGAGGCCGGACGGTGTCGAGCGCAGCCGAGCAGGAGGCCGTGCAGGAGGGGCACGTCGACGACGGCGTGCCGATGGAGCGATCCGTCGACGACGCGGCCGTACCGGCGCCACGCGCCGCCCCCGTGCTGAACGGCGCCCCGCACACGGGGCCGCCGGCGCCCGTGTGCCCGCGGACGCCGAAGCCGTTGGGGGCCCGGGTCCGGGTCGGCCCGGACGGGGGGGCGGGCAC
>NZ_JBHXME010000328.1:0-3290 GCF_042721125.1 Streptomyces sp. NPDC058469 | reverse complement strand
GGTCTATACCCGGTCCGTTACTTGACGCCCTTGATCGGCCGGATGGCGAGCGCGCTGATCAGTACGACGGCCATGGCGAAGGCGAACAGGACACGGTAGCCCGGCAGTTTGTCGGAGCCCGCGGCGAACGAGGTGATGAGCACGGAGGCGATGATCGGTCCCAGCGCCTGCGCGACGTTGGTGGCGATGTTCAGGATGCCCAGGTCCTTGCCGGCCGCCGCGCCCTTGGGCAGCACCTTGGTCATCAAGGCCATGTCCAGCGACATGTACGTACCGAATCCCATGCCGCTGACCAGCGCGTACGCGTACATCGCGGGCAGGGTGGGGCTGGCCGGCGGGATGGCCGGCCATCACCTTCGGGGTCCTCGGCGGCGAGGCGACCCTGCGCGGCGCGTTCCAGACCTGCCGCGACGTCCTGCTCGACGATCCCACCAGTGTTCCGGCGCTCCCCAGGACTCCGATCGCCGTGCCGTCCCAGTAGCCCGACCCCCTCTCCGTCGCCGCCCGGCTTCCGGTCGTGGCTTCGTACGGCCGCCCCCGTACATGCATACTCGGGCTCTGCGCGCGCACCGGCGTTCGCGAGAAGCGGGAGGTGGGCGATGGTGGTGCCGTCGGCAACGGGGACGGAACCCCGGAAAATCACGATCAATGACGTCGCCAAGTCCGCCGGGGTGTCCCGGCAGACCGTGTCACGGGCGCTCAACGACAAGGACGAGATCGACAGCGTCACCAAACAGCGGGTGCTCGACGCCGCCCGCGCGCTCGGCTACCGTCCGAGCCGGTTCGCCCGGGGTCTGGTCCGTCAGGACACGATGACCATCGGGCTGGTCATCCCCGATCTGCTCAACCCGTTCTTCACCGAGGTCGCCGCCGCCGCGCTGGAGGCGGCCCGGACCCGTGGCTGGCAGGTCGTCGTGTACGACACCGGGGACCGGGCGGAGGAGGAACGCGGCACGCTCCAGGTGATCAGCTCGCAGGTGGACGCGGTCATCGGGTACTTCAGCTGCCCCGAGAGCGAACTGGAGAAGTTCACGCGCGGCATGCCGGTGGTGCTCATCGGCCGGGAACAGCGCACGCGGTTCAGCGCGATCCAGATCGACGGCGCGGCGGGGGTCCATGCCGCGGTGGCCCACCTGGTCGCGCGGGGGCACACCCGCATCGGCATGCTCGACCACCACACCCGCGCCGAACCGAGCATCCGGCACGAGTGGTTCACGACGGCCGCGACGGCACACGGGATCGACGCCGGCCTGGTGGTCGGCGCGGACCAGACGGCCGACGGCGGCGGCGCGGCGCTCAGGACCCTGCTCGCCGACCATCCCGACGTCACCGCGGTGTTCACGTTCAACGACATCATCGCGATCGGCGCGCTGCGCGAGGCCCGCCGCCTCGGCAGGAGCATCCCGCAGGAGCTGGCGGTGATCGGCTTCGACGGTCTGCAGCTCGGGGCACTCGTCGAACCCCCGCTCACCAGCGTCGCCCTCGACACCCGCAGGCTCGGCGCCCTCGCCATCGAGCAGGTCGCCCGCCTCCTGTCGGGGTCGGAAGCACTGGCGACCGACGACCTGGTCGTGCGCGCCGAACTGCGGCTGAGCGGCTCCGCCTAACCCGGCCGATACCCGTCCGACCCGAATGTCTTGACACTCCCCCGCACCGGAGCGCAGACTTCCGAACATTCCAAAATGCATGTCGAGGTCTATCTGCAAGCAGTCCCGTGAGCGCTCACGGGAGCGCTCACGGGACGCTCTTAGACCCCGGAAAAACGGTGTGAACACGTCCCTTCCACCCAGAAGGCATCCCGCCCTCGGGATCAGCATCGAGCCGCCTAGCACCGCCGCTAGTCGTTGTCTGGAACGGAAACCATGAGCAGCACAATCACGCGCATCCGCCTCGGCGCCGTCGCCGTGGCCGCCAGTGTCGCCGTACTCGCCGGATGCTCGTCATCCTCGCCGTCGGCCAAGACGTCCGCGGCCTCCTGCGCACCCGCGAAGGGCAAGGTCACCCTCCAGTACTGGAACACCGTTCCGGGCATGGACAAGGTCGTCGCCCTGTGGAACAAGAAGAACCCGGACATCCAGGTCGAGACGAAGAACATCTCCAACGACCAGTACGGCACTCTCAGCAACGCCCTCAAGGCCGGAAAGGCGCCCGACCTCTCTCAGGTCGGCTACGACGAGCTTCCCAACCTGCGCACCCAGAGTGCGTTCGTGGACGCCTCGTCCTGCTCGGCGGCCACCGCGGCCAAGTCGAAGTTCGTGCCGTGGACCTGGTCGCAGACCAGCTTCGGCGGCACCGGCGTGTTCGCCCTGCCGCAGGACACCGGCCCGATGGCCCTCTACGTACGCAGTGACATCTTCAAGAAGTACGGCATCGCGATCCCGAAGACGTGGGACGAGTACGCGGCTGCCGCGGCCAAGCTGCACAAGGCGGACTCCAAGCTCGACATCACGTTCTTCGACCCGAACAACGCCGAGTGGTTCAACGGGCTCCTCTGGCAGAACAACTCCCAGATGTACAGCTACTCCGGCGACAAGTGGCAGGTCACCGTCGCCTCGGACCAGAGCAAGCAGGTCGCCGACTACTGGCAGAAGCTGATCGCCGGCAAGCTCGTGCGCACCGACCTCGCCAACGGTTCGACGCAGATGTACGCCGCGTACCAGAAGGACCAGATCGCCAGCTACGTCGGCGCCGCCTGGGGCTACAGCATGTTCCGCGACAACCTCCCCAAGCAGTCCGGGAAGTGGACGATCGTCCCGATGCCGACGTGGGGTTCGAACGGCGCCTCCGGTGACTGGGGCGGCTCGACGGTCGCGTTCATGAAGGGCAGCAAGCACCTCTACGAGTCGGTCAAGTTCAACACCTGGCTCAACACCGACCCGGAGGCCCTCGCGCTGGAGAACCAGCTGGGCGGCCTCTACCCTGCGGCCAACGCGGGGCTCCAACTGCCCGCGCTGTCCAAGGGAGTTCCGTACTACAACAACGAGAAGATCTTCGACGTCTTCGCCGACTCGTCCAAGACCATCAACACCAGCTTCGCCTGGGGACCCACCCAGAAGACGGTGAACCTCTCGCTGCAGGACGCGATGGCCAAGGCGGCGGCCGGTGACGGCACGCTCAGCGACGCGCTGGCGGCGGCGCAGGCGTCCGCGCTGAAGTCCATGAAGGACCAGGCGATCCCGGCCGCGGCGGGCAAGTGACCGCGCAATGACCGACATCGAAACTCGCGCGGCGCGCGTGGTGCAGTCGCCCACGGCCGGGGCGTAGTGGGGGGTCGGCCCAGGGGGCGACGC
>NZ_JBHXME010000327.1:0-3399 GCF_042721125.1 Streptomyces sp. NPDC058469 | reverse complement strand
CGACGGCACCCCGCGCGGCGGCGGCTCCTCCTGGCAGTCGCTGAACCGGGGCACCGGCACCATCGAGGCCGACTACCTCAACGGCGAGATCGCGCGGCTGGGCGCCCTCGGCCACCCGGATCGACCCGGCCGACACGTACCACCCCTACGTCGGCAACGGCTACCTCGGCACCCGCGTCCCGCCCGCCGGCGCGGGCTACGCCGCCTCCGGTGAGAAGACCGGCTGGCCGCTCTACACCCCGCGCTACGACGGCGCGTTCGTCTCCGGCCTCTATGCCCGGGGCCCCGCGAACACGGCCGGCCGCGAGGCGCTCGCCGCGCTCCCGACCTGGACCGGCCTCGACGTCACGGCGGGCGCCGAGACCTACGGCAGTGGGAGTGGCGGCCGGGTCACGCACTACCGCCAGACCCTCAACCTCCGCTGCGGGTACGTCCGTACGTCCCTCACCTGGACCACGACGGACGGCCGCCGCACCGACCTCACCTACGACGTCCTCGCCGCCCGCGACACCCCGCACACCGGCGCCGTACACCTGCGCGTGAGCCCGCACTGGGACGGTGAACTCACCCTCACCGACCGCCTCGACGGCCGCGGCGCCCGGCGCATCACGCAGACCGACGGCGGCCGGGTCGGCGACCGCACGATCGGCGTGGCGTTCCGCACGGACGGGACCGGTGTCGACGGGGCCGTCGCGTCTGTGCTGGACGCGCCCGGGCGGCCCCAACACACCGCCACTAAGGGGAAGTTGAGCGCAAGCCAGGCGACCGTCCTCCCCGTCCGCTCCGGTCGTACCTACACCGCCACCAAGTACGTCGGTGTCGACACCGCCCTCACCTCCCACGACCCCCGTTCCGCCGCCCAGGACGACGCCGGGCGGGCCGCGCGGCGTGGCTGGGGTGCGCTGCTCACCTCGCACACCGCCGCGTGGCGGGCATTGTGGTCGTCCGACATCGAGGTTCCGGGGCACCCAGATCTGCAACTCTGGGCCCGTTCCGCCCAGTACGGGCTGCTGTCCGCGCTGCGCCCCGGCGCCCGGGACAGCATCGCGCCCGCCGGTCTCACCAGCGACAACTACGCCGGCATGGTCTTCTGGGACGCCGAGACCTGGATGTTCCCCTCGCTGCTCGCCACCCATCCCGACCTCGCCCGCCCGGTCCTCGAATACCGCTACCGCACCCGCACGACCGCCGCCGAGAACGCCGCGAAGACCTCGGTGAAGGGCCTGTTCTTCCCCTGGACGAGCGCGAGTCACGGCCGGCTGTGGAACGAGTGCCAGAGCTGGCAGCCGCCGCACTGCCTCACCCAGAACCATCTCCAGGGCGACATCGCCCTCGCCGCCTGGCAGTACTACCTCGCCACCGGCGACCGCACCTGGCTCCGCACCCGAGGCCGGCCCCTCCTCAACGGCCTTGCCCAGTACTGGACTTCGAGGGCCACGAAGAACCCCGACGGCTCGTACTCCGTCAAGGAGGTCGCCGGGCCCGACGAGTACAGCAACGGCGTCAACGACGGCGTCTACACCAACGCCGTCGCCTCCACCGCGCTGCGCGCCGCGACCGACGCGGCCCACGCCCTGGGCACTCCCGCGCCCGCCGACTGGCTCACCGTCGCGAACCGCCTGCGCATCCCCTACGACCCGAAGCGCAAGATCTTCCTCCAGTACGACGGCTACGGCGGCTCCCAGATCAAGCAGGCCGACACCGTGCTGCTGATCTACCCGCTGGAGTGGCCCATGCCGGCCGGTGCCGCGGCCGCCACCCTCGACTACTACGCCCAGCGCACCGACCCGGACGGCCCCGCCATGACCGACGCCGTCCACGCGATCGACGCGGCGGCGATCGGCGAACCGGGCTGTGCCGCGTACACCTTCCTGCGGCGGGCCTACCAGCCCTTCGCGCGCGGCCCGTTCGCCCTCTTCTCCGAGTCGCGCGGCGACAAGGCCGGCGCGTCCGACCCCCTCGCGGGCTCCCCCGCCCAGGACTTCCTCACCGGCAAGGGCGGCTTCCTCCAGGTCTTCACCCACGGCCTCACCGGCCTGCGGCTGCGCCCCGGCGCCCTCCACCTCGACCCGAGCCTGCCGCCCCAACTCCCGGACGGCGTACGCCTGTCGGGGCTTCATTGGCGCGGTCGTACGTACGACATCGCCATCGGCCCGGAGACGACGACGGTACGGCTGCGGACGGGCGCGCCCTTCTCCCTGGACACCCCCGAGGGGCGCCGCACCCTCTCCGGCACGGTCACCCTCAGGACCCGGCGGCCGGACCTCACCCCCACCACCGACCTGGCCCGCTGCCGCCCGGCGACGGCGACCTCCTCGGTCTCCGGCCTCTACCCGGAGGCGGCCGTGGACGGCAGCCCCGCGACCGCCTGGTCCCCCGCCACCGACCACGCCTCCCTCACCGTCGACCTGGGGCGGCCGGTGCGCGTCGGGACGGTTCGGCCCACGTGGACGAAGCGGCCGGGGTCGTACACGGTCGACGTCTCGGCGGACCGCCGTACCTGGCACACGCCCGACGGCACGCCCGCCCGGTACGTCCGCGTCACCGTGCGGGGCGGCGAGGGCGCCGCTCTCGCCGAACTCAACGTGCGCTCGTGACGGCCTGATTCCCCTGGGGCGGGGTCAGTTGGGCCCCGCCGCCAGTCGCCGCTGTTCCTCCTCCACGATGCGGCGTGCCAGCGTGGCGTCCGAGATGTCGATCGCGTCCGGGGTCGCGTCCGCGAGGGCGCTGCGCCGGGCGAAGGCGTCGAAGAGGCGGTCCTTGTCCTTGAGGATGGTCAGGAGCCGGTCGTCCACGCTGTCGGTGGCGAGCATGTGGTGCACCTGGACCGTGCGTGTCTGGCCCATGCGGTGGACGCGGGCCACGGCCTGGTGCTCCACCGTCGGCTTGACCTGCGGTTCGCAGAGGATGACCAGGGAGGCGGCCTGGAGGTTGAGGCCGACCCCGCCCGCCTCGATCTGGGAGAGCAGTACGGCGTGGCCGGGGGCCTGGGTGAAGTCGTCGACCAGTTGCTGTCGGCGGGCCGCCGGGACGCTTCCGGTGATGGGCCCGAACAGCCGCTTCTCCAGGGGCCGTTCCAGCGGTCGTTCCTGCGGCCGTTCCAACACCTGCTGCACCGCCGCGAGCACGTCCCGGAAGTAGGAGAAGACCACCACTTTCACCCCGTTGCCCGCGGCCTCGGCGACCAACTCCCGCAGGCGTTGCAGCTTCGCGGACTTCTCGGTGTCGGCGTAGGCGGCCCGGCGCATCGCCATGAAGTTGCCGTCGCCGACCGCGCGGTCGTACGCCACGCGGGCGGCCCCGCCCCGCTCCCCCCACACCTCGAACTGGCCCACGGCGGGCCGGGCGGTGTCTACGGACACCGGGGAGACGCCCCGATAGACCGGGGCCCCCTCAGTG
>NZ_JBHXME010000326.1:0-3414 GCF_042721125.1 Streptomyces sp. NPDC058469 | reverse complement strand
TCGTCTACGGGTGGTCGGAGGACCCATGGGTCGTGCGAGTGGAATGGTTCCGTGAGGGGGGGCGCAGTCCCCAGGGCGGTACTTCCAGCCTGCGTCCACCTCGGAGACCTGCGGCCGGACGAAGCCCGCCGAGCCCGCGCAGCGTACGGCGTTCCGGAGGGCGCCCTCGCCGGACCCGACTCCCGTCACCCCCTCGCCCTCCGGCTCCTCTCCGAGGTGCTCGCCGCGCTGCCCGCGACCCCGGGCGCCCGGCTCGACCGGGACGACGTGTTCTCGGCCTACCTCGACCTCATGTGCCTCCGGATCGCGGTCCGGCTCGCCGCCGAGAACGGGCTGCGCGGCACCGCCGTACGGCGGCTCGCGGCAAAGGTGTCCGGGCAGGTGCACGAAGCGGCGCGGCGCAGTCTCGGGCCGGGGCAGGGGGAGTTGGACCGGGAGTCGTTCGAGGCGGTGTTCCCGTGGGGGCCCGCACCCGCAAGGCTCGGCGGCGGTACCGGGTGGGCGTCCGCCGTCCTCACCGAGGGCCTGCTCGTGCCGGCCGGGACCGGATACCGCTTCGCCCACGAGGAGTTGGCCGACTGGATCCAGGGCATCCACCTCGACCTGGACGAGGCCCTGCGCGCTCTGGTCCACCGGTCCCGTGCGTCGCGGGCAGGGCATCCGCTCCCCGTACCGCATCACCGCATCGGCCCCGTCGTGCAGGCCCTGCTGCTCCTCGCCCGGCAGCACGGCACCCGTCAACTGGCCCTACGACTGGAGGAGTTGGCGGAGGCCCTGGACGCCGATCCGGACTCCTGGTGGGCCGCGCGGCTGCTCGCCGAAGTGCTGCTCCGGGTGCCCGACGCGACGCCGTACAGGGGGGCGCTGCGGCTGCTGGCCGACCAGTTGGTGGCACGGAGGCGGCAACAGGCGGCCGTACCAAAGGAGTTCGCGCCGGAGTTCTGGACCGCGCTGCACCTGCCGGAGGCCGAGCGGTTCGCGTTGCTACGGCGGCTCGTGCTCGCCGACGGCGCCCCGCAGGACAGCGGGCTGCCCCGATTCCTGGACACCGCCGCCGAGTTGCTCGCCGCCGACCCCGTGGCCGTACAGCCGCTGCTGACGCGGTGGTTCGACGACGAGCGGCCGTTGCCCGCGATGCCGGAGGCGACCGTGGCGACGGCCGCGCAGGCGTTGCTGCACACGCATCGGCGGCGGGCGCTGGACGACCTGACGGAGGTGCTCGTCGGCTGTGCGCACGGGCGGGCCGACGAACTCCTCGCCGTACTCGCCGAGGAGGAACCCTCGGCCGTGTGCCGGGCCGTGGACCGGTGGACGCACGACGAGCAACCGGCGCGAAGGGTGGCGGCGGTGGCGTACGCACTGCGGGCCGCCCCGCACGTACGGACCGAGGCCGACCGTGAACTCCTGCGCTACGCAGCCCAGTTCCTCCTCGCCCGCCCCGCCGACTCCACCCTGCACGGCGGCGCGCTCGCCCTCCTCGTCCGCGATCCGCACACCCGCGCCCGCCATCTCCCGCAGGCCCTACGGCACTTCGTGTCCGGCGACCCGCAGTTCCCGCCGAGCGCGCTGGCCGCCGCCCTGACCACCCACCCCGAACCGGTCCTCGAAGCCTTCCGCGCCCGACTGCACGGACCGCACGCGAGCGAGGCGGTCCGCACGCTCGCCGACGTCACGACCCCGGCCCTCGCGCGCCGGGCCGCCGCCCTGGTGCGCGAGACCGCTGTACGGTGGCCGGAGACGGCCGCGCAGCTCGGCGTCTACGTCGACCGGTGCCTCGACCACGGCCCCACCGCCCGGGCGATCCTCCTCCCCCTGGTCACCGGCCTCCTCGACGGCGGCCCCGCGTCGGCGCGGACCGCCCTCGCGGCCGTCCTCGCCGCCCCCGGCGCCCCGGCCTCCCGCCCCCTGCGCCGCGAACTCCTGGAGTTCCTGCTCACGCACGAGCACGACCCCGCCGTACTGGACGCACTCCTGCACACGGCAGGCCGCCGAGACGACGACGAGATCCGCGACCTCGTCCACCGCACCGGCCGGCTGCTCGTTCGTACCCCCGCAGGCGCGACCCGTTTCGACCGCGGGCTCGTCGACCTGGGCCGCCACGTGCCCGGCTTCGCGGCCCTGATGGCCCGCTGGCTGGCCGACACCCCGGAGGACTGGGCGGCGGTGGTCGGACCCAGCACGCGGCGCATGATCGAGAACCTGGCGGGGGTGGGGGTCCCCGCATAAGCCGTGCATCTCGTGTTCCGTACGTGCGCCCGGTCACAGCCTCTATGCCGATGCGGGCCGGAGGCCCCCGGCATGGCACCCTTAGACCTGCGTAAGAGGTCAACGACACAGGTCTACATACGGACACGGGTTCGATGAGGAGCGGTCACAGTGCAGCGCTGGCGTGGCTTGGAGGACATCCCTGAGGACTGGGGGCGCAGCGTCGTCACCATCGGTTCTTACGACGGGGTCCACCGCGGGCACCAGCTGATCATCCGGCATGCCGTGCAGCGGGCGCGTGAGCTGGGCGTTCCCTCGGTCGTCGTCACCTTCGACCCGCACCCCAGCGAGGTCGTGCGCCCCGGCAGCCACCCGCCGCTGCTCGCCCCGCACCACCGCCGAGCCGAACTGATGGCCGAGCTGGGAGTGGACGCGGCGCTGATCCTGCCGTTCACCAAGGAGTTCTCGAAGCTGTCCCCGGCCGACTTCGTGGTCAAGGTCCTGGTGGACAAACTGCACGCGAAGGCGGTCGTCGAGGGCCCCAACTTCCGCTTCGGCCACAAGGCCGCGGGCAATGTGGCCTTCCTGATCGAGCAGGGCAAGACATACGACTTCGAGGTAGAGGTGGTGGATCTTTACGTGAGCGGTGCGGCGGGCGGCGGCGAGCCCTTCTCCTCCACACTGACCAGGCGACTGGTCGCCGAGGGCGACGTCGAGGGCGCCCGCGAGATTCTCGGCCGCCCGCACCGGGTGGAGGGTGTCGTGGTGCGTGGTGCCCAGCGCGGTCGCGAAATGGGCTTCCCGACGGCCAACGTCGAGACCCTGCCCCATACGGCGATCCCGGCGGACGGCGTCTACGCCGGTTACCTCCACGTCGAGGGAGAGGCCATGCCGGCCGCGATCTCCGTCGGCACGAACCCGCAGTTCGACGGCACCGAGCGCACGGTGGAGGCGTACGCGATCGACCGCGTCGGCCTCGACCTGTACGGCCTGCATGTCGCCGTCGACTTCCTCGCGTTCGTGCGCGGCCAGGCGAAGTTCGATTCGCTGGAGGGCCTGCTGGAGCAGATCGCGCAGGACGTGAAGCGGTGCCGGGAGCTGATCTCGGCGGACGAAGGGGATGAGGGCAGCGGCGGGGACGCCAGGTAACTGTTCTCGTTCCTGTTCTTGGTTCTACGACGACGAAGGGCGGCCGGTGCCTGTGGGCAC
>NZ_JBHXME010000325.1:2163-3576 GCF_042721125.1 Streptomyces sp. NPDC058469 | reverse complement strand
ATGCGGATCCGGGTCCGAACGGGAGGGGCCGGCTCAGCTGCTCCGCGGGAAGTCGTAGAACGTCCGGGCGTTGTCCTCCAGCAACTTGTGCACCTCGTCCTCCGGGATGTCGCGCATCGACTCGGCGAGGATCTTCTTGGTGTTCGGCCAGTTGCTGTCCGAGTGCGGGTAGTCGCTCTCGAACATGATGTGGTCGACGCCGATCCGGTGGCGCGCCTCCAGGCCGGCGTCGTCGGAGATGAAGCAGCCGCCCAGGTGGCCGCGCGCGAACAGCTCACCCGGGCTGACCTCGCGGTTGACGTCGTTGTACCAGCGGTGGCGCTCCCACGTGTAGTCCAGGCGCTCCAGCAGATACGGCATCCAGCCGATACCGCCTTCGGAGAGCGCCATGCGCAGGTTCGGGAACTTGTGGAACACCGGAGACAGCAGCAGTTCGGCCATCGTCGTCACGGAGTTGAGCGCGAAGAGCGAGATCCCGACGACGAAGTTCGTGCTCATGCCCTCCGGCGACACCGTCGGTGATCCGCCCGAACCGAAGTGCAGCGAGAGCGGGATGCCCGACTCGTTGGACAGGGCGAGGATGGGATCCCAGTGGTCGGTGTGCCAGGAGGGCAGGCCGATGCGGTCCGGCAGTTCGGGGAAGGTGTAGGACTTGGCGCCCAGCGGGGCCGTACGGTTGAACTCCCTGACCGACGCATCGACGTCCCAGTACGGAAGCGTGAGCAGCGGTATCTGCCGCGCGGGGTCGTGCCCACACCACTCGTCCAGGATGAAGTCGTTGTAGGCGCTCACGCAGGCGGAAGCCAGTTCGAGGTCCTTGGACTTGGCGAACGTGCTGCCGGCGAAGCCGCCGAAGTTCGGGAAGCACAGCTGGGCCCACACACCCTCGGTGTCCATGTCCTTGATTCGCTGGGACACGTCGTAGCACCCGGGCAGCATGTCGTCGTAGGAGCGCGGGTCCATGCCGAAGTCCTTCGGATCCTTGCCGGCGACCGCGTTCAGGGCGAAATTGCCGGCCTTCGCGCCCTCGTAGATCCACCAGTCGTTGCCGTCCTCGGCGCGCTCGATACGAGGAGCGACGTCGGCGTACTTGCTCGGTACCCGGTCCGTCCAGACGGTGGGATGTTCGATGACATGGTCGTCGACGGAGATGATCTGAAGGTCCTCGGGCAGCATGGCGCCTCCTTGCGCTTGCGATCGAAATGCTTCTCGCAACGCTTACGGTATAGTCATCTATCCGATAGGTCGACACCTGGGCGCAATGTCTTCGCAACGTGTGTGGGGGCAGCGGGTGGCAGTGCCGTCCGTGCGGTCGTGGCACCGGTGGTGCCGGGGCCGCCCGTGAGGTGATGTTGGGGGGTGGTGCGGGGGGGAGTTGTCCAAGATTTAGAACCCACCGGCCTGGGCGCCCCC
>NZ_JBHXME010000325.1:0-2153 GCF_042721125.1 Streptomyces sp. NPDC058469 | reverse complement strand
GTGGAGGGGGTGCCCCCCCCCCCCCACGTCAGGTAATGTGCGCGGGTGTGCCGGGGGTCAGTGGACCTCGATGACGACCGCTCCGGCCTGGCCGCCGCCGGCGCACATGGCGGCGACACCGATGCCCCCACCGCGCCTGCGGAGTTCGTGCGTCAGCGTGGTCAGCATGCGGGCGCCCGACGCCGCGACCGGGTGCCCCAGGCTGCATCCGCTGCCGAAGATGTTGACGAGGTCCTCGTCGAGGCCGAGCAGTTTGCACGCCGCGGCCGGGACCGAGGCGAAAGCCTCGTTGATCTCCCACAGGGCCACCTCGCCGATCGACAGACCGGCCCGCTGGAGCACCTTCGGAATCACCTCGACGGCGCCCATGCCGGTACGGCGCGGCGCGACACCCTTGGCGGCCCAGGCCCGCACGGTTGCCAGGGGGGTCAGCCCCTGCGCCCGGGCGAGCTCGTCGCCGACCACCGCGAGTGCGGCCGCCGCGTCGTTCACCCCGGCCGCGTTCCCGGCGGTGATCGAGAAGCCCTCGATCTCCGGGTGCAGCGGCTTCAGCGTGGCGAGCTTCTCCAGAGTGGAGGTGCGGCGGGGGTGCTCGTCGACCGCGAAGTCGACGACCGAGCCGTCCCCGCGGGTGACCTTGATCGAGGCGATCTCGTCGACGAAGACGCCGGCGTCGATGGCCGCGACGGCGCGCGCGTGCGACCGGAAGGCCCAGGCGTCCAGTTCCTCACGGGTGAGCCCGGCCTCCTGAGCTACGTTCCATCCCGTGCTCAGGGTGACGTCGTCGGTCGCGTCCGCCGTATAGGGGAACGTCGGCGCGATGCGCTCCTCGAACCGGTCGACAGTACCGGGCACGCGCCACACGGTCTTCGGGGCGAGTGATGAGGACTGCGCCCCGCCCGCGATGACGGCCCGGTCCATGCCGGCCCGGACCGAACCGGCGGCGATGCCGACGGCGGTCAGGCTGCCCGCGCAGTGACGGTTGACCGCCTGGCCGGCGACCTCGGTCATACCCAGGGAGACGGCGGCGTGGCGAGCGAGGTCACCGCCGCCGTACATGGATTCGGCGAGGACGACGTCGTCGAAGCTCTCCGGTGCGAGACCGGACCGCCCGACCGCCTCCGCGACTACGTGACGTGCGAGTTCCTCGGCGCTCGTCTCGCTCAAGGAGCCCTTGTGAGCGGTTCCGATGGCGGTGCGGACGGCACTGACGATCACGGCTTCGGGCATGGCCCACCTCACAGCGACAGATCTGGGACTTCCTGCCTCGGCGGCTCCGCGGTGCGGCGGGCGAGGCTGAAGTATGGTGCTCGTAATGCTAACTGTATAGCCTACGATAACCAATATGAGAGGGCGTGTTTTCCCCTCTCACCGGCTCCCGGGACGGGCCCAACCAAGGAGGACCTCATGGATCTTGCGGGTGCATCCGCGATTGTCACCGGCGGCGCAGGCGGCTTCGGCGAAGCGACGGTGCGGCGCCTCGTGGCTGCGGGCGCCAAGGTGGTCATCGCCGACATGGCGGAGGACCGCGCCAAGCAACTGGCCGACGACCTCGGCGAGAACGCCCGATTCGTGCACACGGACGTGACCGACGAGGCGTCGGTCCTCGCGGCGATCGACGCAGCCAAGGAGTTCGGCCCGCTGCGAGTGGCCGTCGTGGTCCACGGCGGCCCGGCCGCCGGTGCCCGGATCGTCAACCGCGAGGGGCGGCCCTACCCGGTCGACACCTTCCGGCGTACGGTCGAGATCTTCCTCACCGGCACTTTCACGGTCCTGAGCCGGGCGGCGGCGGCCATGGCCGAGAACGAGCCGCTGGACTCCGGCCAGCGCGGCGTCGTGATCACCACCGCCAGCATCGCCGGCTACGAGGGGCAGGTCGGGCAGTCCGACTACTCCGCCGCCAAGGGTGGGGTGATCGGCCTCAACCTCACCGCCGCCCGCGACCTGGCCCCGCTGGGCATCCGCGTGATGAGCATCGCGCCGGGCACCTTCTTCACTCCGGCGTACGGCATGCCCGAGGCGGAGGCCCAGGCCAAGTGGGGCCCCGGGGTACCGAACCCGAAACGGATGGGCCACGCGGACGAGTACGCCCGGCTGGCGTTGCACATCGTCGACAACGACTACCTCAACGGCGAGGTCATCCGGATCGACGC
>NZ_JBHXME010000324.1:0-3626 GCF_042721125.1 Streptomyces sp. NPDC058469 | reverse complement strand
TCGGTGGTCTGTGCCTCGACGGGTGCGTCCCGCAGTACGCCCGCCGCATGGATGACTCCGGTGAGGGGGTGTTCGGCGGGGACGGTGGCGAGGAGCGCGGCGAGCGCGTCGGGGTCGGCGGTGTCGCAGGCGGCGATCGTCACGCGTGCGCCGAGTTCTTCCAGGCGAGACTTGAGGGCGTCCGCGCCGGGAGCGTGGGGGCCGCGCCTGCTGACGAGCAGCAGCCGCCGCACCCCGTGCGCCGAGACGAGATGCCCGGCGACGAGCGCGCCGAGTGTCCCGGTGCCGCCGGTGATCAGGACGGTCCGGTGGATGGGCGGCGGATCCAGCGTGAGGGTGACCTTCCCGATGTGGGTGGCCTGCGTGAGAACCCGGATGGCGGCATGGGCGTGCGTGATCGGATGGGAGGTGCACGGCAGCGGGACGAGCGCCCCGGAGGCGAGATGCCCACGGACGGCCTCGGTGAGGACGCCGAGGTGGTCGGGGCCCGTGCTGATCAGGTCGAAGGCCTGGTAGTCGACGCCGAGATGGCCCGCGAACTGCTCGGCCGTCCGGATGTCGGTCTTGCCCATCTCCAGGAAGTGCCCGCCCGGCTTGAGTAGCCGCAGCCCGAGGTCGACGTGCTCCCCGGCGAGGCTGTTCAGCACGATGTCGAAGCCGCCGGGGGCCGTCCGCCGGAAATGGTCCTCATAATCGGCGACGCGGCTGTTGGCGATGTGGTCGTCGTCGAGGCCGTGCGAGCGCAGGACGTGGTGCTTGGCCGGACTCGCCGTCGCGTACACCTCGGCCTCGAACAGCCGGGCGATCTGGAGGGCGGCCTGCCCGACGCCGCCGGTTGCGGTGTGGATGAGGACCTTCTGGCCCTTTCCGAGGCCGCCGAGGACGACCAGCCCGTGCCAGGCGGTCAGGAACGCGACCGGGATGGTCGCGGCCTGCGGCCACGTCCACGCGTCGGGGATCTTCATGACGAGCCGGTGGTCGGTGGTGGCGACCGGACCGATGCCGCCATGGGTGAACAGGCCCGTCACCCGGTCACCCGGCCGGAACCCGGTGACGTCCGCGCCGACGCCGATGACCTCGCCCGCCTCCTCGCCGCCGATCGGCGAGTCGGTGGCGACCATGCCGAGCGAGACCAGGACGTCCCGGAAGTTCAGACCGGCCGCGCGGGTGCGGATCCGGATCTCGTGCGGCTCCAGCGGACGGTCGTGCAGGTCGGTCGGCGCGAGCACGACGTCCTCGAGGGTGCCCGTCCGGGTGATCTTCTCCAGCTGCCAGCCGTCGTGGTCCGGCGGGATCAGGAACTCCTTGCGGCTGTCGACCAGCCAGGGCCGGTGCAGGACACCGCCGCGCAGCAGGAGCTGAGGCTCGTCCAGGGACCGCCCCGCGGCGACCGCTCGCAGGAGCGTGGCCGTGTCGTCGGTGTCGGCGTCGAGGAGCCGGAAGCGGCCCGGATGCTCGCTCTGCGCCCCGCGCACCAGCCCCCACACCGCCGCCGCCGTGAGCGACGGACCCCGGTCGTCGTGGGCCTCCCGGGTCACGAATGTCAGGGTGCCGCCGTCCGCGTCGAGCCAGCCCTGGACCAGGGAGAGCGCCGCCCGCGTCGCAGAGGCGACCGCCTCGGGGCAGCCGCAGACCCCGTGCGCGCAGGAGGACGCCGTCAGCGACGGCAGCGCGATCGCCTCGCCGGGGGCCCCGGTGAGCTCCGCGAGCCCGCCGTACGCCGCGCCCTCGGCGGGGGACCCGAGCAATACGGGCTCGCCATCGACGCGGGTGGGGGCGGTGTCGGGCAGGGCGTGCCAGACCGGATGGAACAGGTCGTGCGTGGCCGGACCGGCCGAGACCGACAGGCCCGCGCCGAGGGGGCGCAGGGTCAGTTCGTCGACGGTCAGCACCGGGAGGCCCTGCGGGTCGGCGGCATACAGCGCCACCGCGCCGTCTCGCAGCCGGGTCACCGCGACCCGCAGGGTGTCGGCGCCGGTCGCGTGCAGGCGCACCCCGGTCCAGGAGAACGGAAGGCTGACGCCGCCGGGCTCCCCGCCGTCGGGCGTCCGGTCGTCCCGGTCGGCGATGAGGGCGTGCAGGGCGGCGTCGAGCAGCGCCGGGTGGAGGCCGTACCCGCCGGTGGCGGCGTCCTCGCCGAGGCTGACCTCCGCGTGGAGGACGTCGCCGTCGCGGCGCAGGCCGCGCAGACCGCGGAAGGACGGCCCGTAGCCGTAGCCGTCCTCGGCGATCCGGTCGTACAGCCCCGAGACGTCGATGGGCGTGCCGCCGGGCGGAGGGCCCGCCGGAACCGCGGCCGAGAGCTCCGGTGTCAGGGTCCCGGTCGCGTTGACCGTCCACTCGGCCTGGTCGCCGTGCGGTCGGGAGTGCACGGCGAACGACCGGCGTCCGCCGTCTCCGGCGGCGCTGACCGTCACGTGCAGATCCCGTGGCCCCGCGGACAGCACGAGCGGAGCCTGCAACGTCAGCTCTTCGACGGTCTCGCAACCCCAGCGGTGCCCTGCGTGCAGGGCGAGCTCGACGAGCGCCGTGCCCGGCAGCAGGACCGTCCCGTTCACTGTGTGGTCGGCGAGCCATGGCTCGGTGTCGAGCGTGAGACGCGCGGTGCACGCGATCGTCCCGTCGGGATGCTCGACGACCGCGCCGAGCAGCGGATGCTCCGGCGACGCCAGCCCGAGCCCGGTCGCCTTCGTGACGGGCGCGGCCCCGTCGAGCCAGAACCGGCGGCCCTGGAACGGGTAGAACGGCACCCGCTCCTGTGAGGCTGGGGCGTGCCAGTCCGTGCCGGGCGCGTCGGCGTGCACATGGTAGGAGGCCAGCGACGTCAGGAACCGGCCGAGGCCGCCCTGGTCGCGGCGGAGCGTCGGATGCGCCGACCCGGCCGTCCCGCCGCCGTGCAGCAGGTCGAGGATCGCGGGGACGAGCACCGGGTGCGGGCTCACTTCCACGAACTCCGTGTGCTGCGGGACGAGCGTGGCGAGCACCGGGTGGAACAGCACCGGGGCGGCCAGGTTGTCGTACCAGTAGCCGGCGCCGAGCAGCCCGGTGTCCTCGACGAGCCCGCCGGTGAGCGTCGAGTGGAACGGGATCGCCGCCGGGCCGGTCGCGACCGTGCCGAGGTCGGCCAGGAGCCGGTCGCGTAGCCCCCGCACGAGCGGGGTGTGCGAGGCGTAGTCGACCGGGATCATTCGGGCGTCGAGGCCGGCGGTCGCGGCGTGGGCGGTCAGCGCCTCGGCCGCGGTGGTGGCGCCCGCGACGATCGTGTGGTTCGGCCCGTTGAACGCCGCCACCCGCAGCTCGCCGGTGAGGCCGAGGTCGCCGATGAGCGCCTCCGCAGAGATCGCGTCGAGGGGCAGCGACACCATCCGGCCGGTTCCGGCGAGGTCCAGCAGCGCCCGCGACCGGACGCTGACGATCCGTGCGGCGTCGTCGAGGCTGAGTGCGCCCGCGATGTGAGCGGCGGCGATCTCGCCCTGGCTGTGGCCGACGACGGCGTCGGGACTGACGCCGTGGTGTTGCCAGAGTCTGGTCAGCGCCACCATCATCGCGAACAGCGCGGGCTGTACCACGTCGGTTCCGGCGGGCAGCTCGGGCCGGGACAGGACGTCCCTGAGGTTCCAGCCGGT
>NZ_JBHXME010000323.1:0-3672 GCF_042721125.1 Streptomyces sp. NPDC058469 | reverse complement strand
CGCCCGGGCCGCCGACGCCGGCCACGTCGTGACCGGCGTCCACCTCGCGCTCTCCGCGAACCCGAAATCGTTCCGCACGGGCGCGCGTGGCTGTTGCACGATCGAGGACTCACGGGACGCCCGCCGCGCCGCCGACGTCATCGGCATCCCGTTCTACGTCTGGGATCTCGCCGACCGCTTCCGTGAGGACGTCGTCGAGGACTTCGTCGCCGAGTACGAGGCCGGCCGCACCCCGAACCCCTGCCTGCGCTGCAACGAGAAGATCAAGTTCGCCGCGCTCCTCGACAAGGCGCTCGCCCTCGGCTTCGACGCGGTCTGCACCGGCCACTACGCCCAGGTGATCGTGAACGAGGACGGCACCCGCGAACTGCACCGCGCCTCCGACATGGCGAAGGACCAGTCGTACGTCCTCGGTGTCCTGGACGAGAAGCAGCTCGCGCACGCGCTCTTCCCGCTCGGCGACACGGTGACGACGAAGGACGAGATCCGCGCCGAGGCCGAGCGCCGCGGCCTCGCGGTCGCCAAGAAGCCCGACTCGCACGACATCTGCTTCATCGCCGACGGCGACACCCAGGGCTTCCTCGCGGGCCGCCTGGGCAAGGCCGAGGGCGACATCGTCGACGAGTCCGGCTCCGTCATCGGCTCGCACGAGGGCGCGTACGGCTTCACCATCGGCCAGCGCAAGGGCCTGCGCATCGGCACCCCGGCCGCCGACGGCAAGCCGCGCTACGTCCTGGACATCTCCCCGGTCGACAACACCGTGACGGTCGGGCCGGCCGCCTCCCTGGACGTCAGCGGCCTCACGGCCGTCAAGCCCCGCTGGTGCGGCACGGCGCCCACCGGCCCCGGCACGTACACCGCCCAGCTCCGCGCCCACGGCGGCGAGACCGAGGTCACCGCCGAACTGATCGACGGCACCCTGGAGGTGTCGTTCGCCGAGCCGGTACGGGGCGTGGCCCCCGGGCAGGCGATCGTGCTGTACGACGACACGCGCGTGGTCGGCTCGGCGACGATCGCGACGACCACGCGCGCGGCGACGGCGATGGCCTGACACGGCCGATCCCGCCCCCGTTCGCGGCTAGTCCGTGAAGAACTCCGTGAGCAGCGGCGCCAGGACGGTCGGGTCCACCATGTGGGTCTGACCGTCCAGGGTGCGATGCGTCCCGTCCGGCGCCGCGTCCGCCGCGGCCCGCGCGGCCTGCCGCATCCACTCGGCGCTCGCGCCGCCCGCGATCGTGAGCACCGGGACGGACAGGGACGCCAGCAGCTCCGCCGGCACCAGGCCGTCGCCCATGGCCGCGTCGTCGTAGGCGAGGGTGGGGGCGATCGCCTCCATGCCGGACCACATGGGGGAGCGGCGGGCGCCGTCGATCATCTCCGGGGGCGCGCCGGTGAGCGCCATGAAGAGCGCGACGGCGTCGCCGTGGCGACCTTCGGCGAGGAGTTCCGTGAGGCGCTCGGTGTACTCGGCGCGCTCCTTGGCGCCGCTCGCGTCGAGGGCGAACGGCGGCTCGTACAGGGCGACTTCGGTGACCGGGAGGCCGCTCGCCGCCGCGTGCAGGACGAGGGCGGCGCCGGAGGAGTGGCCGTAGAGCGCCGCGCTGCCGCCCACGGCGTCGATCAGCGCCGCGAGGTCCTCGACCTCCCGGGCCACGGCGAAGGGCGCCGTGTCGCCGCTGGCGCCCCGGCCCCGGCGGTCGTACGGGACGGCCCCGAACCGGTGCGCGAGCTGCGCGGCGAGCGGCAGGAGCCCGTCGCCCGTGGTCATCGCGCCACCGACCAGGACGACGGGCGGACCCGCACCGATGCGTTCGTACGCGATGGCGGTGCCGTCGCGCGAAACAGTCTTCTTGTCCATGCCGATGAAGACTGCCGAAGGAACGCCGATTAATCGGTTACGACACTTCTACTTCGTAGAAGCAGAGGTGGTCCTTGATCTGTGAGACGTCGGGCTTGGGGTCGGGGTAGGCCCACACCAGGTCGGCCGCGTCGGGGAGGGACCAGTAGGACGCGTCGCCCTTGAAGGGGCAGTGCGTGTGGGTCTCGGAGGGGGTCAGGAGGTCGAGGCGTACATCCTCCGGAGGGAGGTAGTACCGCACCGGAGAGCCGGTCTCCTTCAGGACGAGGGGGCGGTCGCTCTCCGCCAGCACCTGGTCGCCGTGGACGACGCGTACGTGCCGGTCGCCCTGCTCGATCGTGATCGTGTGTCCTTCAGCCATACCGGAAAAGCACTCGCGGGCCCCTGGTTCTTCCCGCGTACCGTGACGGCATGAAGATCTGTGTCTTTCTCTCCGCCGCCGACCTGGACGAGCGCTACACGCGCCCCGCGCGGGAGTTCGCGGAACTGCTCGGCAAGGGCGGGCACACTCCCCCACTGCCTTAAGGGCGTGGGGGGACCCCCCACGTGTGGGGCGGTTCGGAGGCCGGGCTGATGAAGGTGGTCGCCGACGGCGTACAGGCGTCCGGCGGACGGCTGGTGGGCGTTTCGGTGACCTTCCTGGCGGCGTCGGCACGGGCGGGCGCCGACGAGATGGTGATCGCGGCCGACCTCGCCGAACGGAAGAAGCTGCTCCTGGAGAAGTCGGACGCCGTGGTGATCATGGTGGGCGGCACCGGGACGCTGGACGAGGCGACGGAGATCCTGGAGCTGAAGAAGCACGGCCACACCGACAAGCCGGTGGTGCTGCTCAACACGGCGGGCTTCTACGACGGCCTGAAGACCCAGTTCCGGCGCATGGAGGACGAGGGGTTCCTGCCCGTCCCGCTCACCGACCTGGTGTTCTTCGCCGAGGAGCCGGTCGGGGCGCTGGCCTACCTGGAGGAGAGCCAGGGCATCGAGTGATGCGAGCATGGCGGACATGGCTACACATGTGATCACCGGGGCCGGTTCCGGCATCGGCGCGGCCGTCGCCCGCCGGCTGCACGCGCGCGGGGACGAACTCGTGCTCCACGCGCGCGACGCGGGCCGCGCGAAGGAACTGGCGGCGCAGTACCCCGGGGCGAGCACCCTGGTGGGCGACCTCGCGGACCCGGACAAACTCAGCTGGGCGTTCTCGCACCAGAGCCTGCCCGGCCGGGTGGACACGCTCCTGCACATCGCCGGGGTGGTCGACCTCGGCCCAGTGGGTGACCTGACCCCGAAGACCTGGCGCCACCAGCTCAACGTCAACCTGATCGCCCCCGCCGAACTGACCCGCCACTTCCTGCCCCAACTCCGGGTCTCCGGCGGCCACGTCCTCTTCGTGAACTCCGGCGCGGGACTGCGGGCGAGCGCCGACTGGTCCGCGTACGCCGCGTCCAAGCACGGCCTGAAGGCCCTGGCTGATTCCTTGCGCCACGAGGAGCACGACAACGGCGTCCGCGTCACCTCGGTCTACCCCGGCCGCACCGCCAGCCCCATGCAGGCCAAGGTCCACCAACAAGAGGGCAAGCAGTACGACCCCTCCCAGTGGATCGACCCCGAGTCGGTCGCGACGACGATCCTGATGGCCATCGACCTGCCGGCGGACGCGGAGGTCAACGACCTGACGGTGAGGCCGGGCCCCCGGCGTTGAAGCCCGGGGCGGCAAAATCAGGTCCGTCCGGCGTTTGAGGACGAGACCCCTTCAGGGCCGAAGCGGGGTCTGGGGGCGCAGCCCCCAGGGTCACCGCCACACCCCCGGAGGGTTCCGT
>NZ_JBHXME010000322.1:0-3731 GCF_042721125.1 Streptomyces sp. NPDC058469 | reverse complement strand
CCCCGCTTCCGCCGCCCGGTCCAGGCCAAGCCGCGCCCGCAACCGGAGGTCGACCCCGACCTGGTGGAACGCCCGGCCCGGGTACTGCCCGGGACGGCGGGCGTGCTCGCCGGTTCCTGCGGCGTGGCCGGCTGCCTCGCCACCTCGTGGTGGGCGGGCGTCCTGCCCCCGCTCGCCACGGAGGCGCTACGACTGCCGTTCTACGCCGGTGCCGCACTCGGTCCCGCGCAGTGGGCCGCGTACGCCGGGGCCGGCGCGCTCGGTCTGTTCGGCTTCGGGGGTCTGGCCCGGGGCCGTACCGGACGGGCCTGGGTGCTCGGCCTGTTCGGCCGCTACCGGGGGACCGTCCGGCGCACCGGGCTGATGTGGGTCAACCCGCTGCTGCTGCGCCGCCGCGTCGACGTACGGCTGCGGCACTGGCGCAGCGAGCCGATGCCGGGGGCCGACGCGAACGGGGTCGCGCTGCGGGTCGTGACGCTCGTGGTGTGGCGGGTGCGGGACACCGCGCGGGCCACGCTCGGGGTCGAGGACCACGAGACGTATCTGCGCGAGTGCGTGGAGGCGGCGCTGGCCCGGGTGCCGGTGGAGCCGCCGGGCGGCGGTGCGAAGGGCGCGGCCGAGCTGGCCGTCGACGCGCTGACCCGGCTGGTCGCGGCGGACGCGGCGCCGGTCGGCATCGAGGTGTTCTCGGTGCGGCCGGTGCGTGTCGAGTACGCCCCGGAGGTCGCCGCGGCGATGACCCGCCGCCGTATCGCCACGCTGGACGCGCAGCAGCGGGCGACGATGCTCACGTCGGTGGTCGACTCCGTGGAGGACACGGTGACGCGGCTGACCATGCGGGGGCTGGTGGAGCTGGACGACTACGAACGCAAGGTACTGGTGAAGGACTTGACGGTCGCGTTCTGCTCGGGGCGAGGAGAAGCTGCGCCGTGAGTGGTATGGACACGGTCAAGGAGGGGCAATAATCTGGGACTTGGTCTAGACCTGCACGGCTCACGGAACTTCCCCACACGTTTTCCAGGAGCGGCAGCATGCGCAAAAAGACCAAGTGGTACGCCGCCGTGCTCGGGCTCACCACGGCCGGAGCCATCGTGCTCTCGTCCGGGGCCGCGAGCAGCCACGGCTACACCGACCTCCCCATCAGCAGGCAGAAGCTCTGTGCCAACGGCACGGTGACGAACTGCGGTGACATCCAGTACGAGCCGCAGAGCGCCGAGGGCCCCAAGGGCTTCCCGGCGGCCGGCCCCGCCGACGGCCAGATCTGCAACGGCGGGATCAGCCGCTTCAGCCAACTCAGCGCACCGACAACCCCGTCGGGTGCCGCGTGGCCGACGACCAAGCTGACGGGTGGTCAGTCGTACACGTTCCGCTGGCAGTTCACGGCGATTCACGCCACGACGGACTTCAAGTACTACGTCACCAAGGCGGGTTGGAACCAGAACCACAACCTGGCCCGCTCGGACCTCAACACCACCCCGTTCCTCACCGTCCCCTACAACGGCCAGCGCCCCTCGTCGTCCACCGTCTCCCACAGCGGCACGCTCCCGTCCGGCCTCTCCGGCCACCACATGATCGTCGCGGTATGGACGATCGCGGACACGACCAACGCGTTCTACGCCTGCTCGGACGTCACGTTCTGACGTTGAGGTTCTGAGCATTGCTTGAGACAGTTCGGCATCCCCCGGGGGTAGGTTCCCTCCACCAAGCGGCATCTGACCTCGGGGGACACCATGGAAGCGCTGTTCTACGTCGTACCTCTGCTCATGATCGCCGTGGCGGTGTTCGGTGTGGTCAACGTGGTCCGCCGCTCGCGGCGGGTCGCCGGTGCCTGGAACAGCGGGCTCACGGCCGAGGGCCGCTGCCTGCGGACGTACACGACGACCAGCGGCGGCGGGGAGACCATGGTGTCGACCTCGCTGCACCACGTCTACGAGTTCACGACCCGAGAGGGCCGGACCGTCCGCTTCGAGGAGCGGAACGGGCCGGGGACGACCCTGGAGGGCGACATCGTCACCGTGCACTACACGGCGGACCACCCCGAGCAGGCCACGGCCCACGCCCCGGCCCGCGGCAAGCTCGCGGCGGGGACCGGCTGCGCGCTGGTGTTCTTCGGTGTGTTCATCACCTTCTGCGTCGTGTTCATCATGGTGGCCCACGAGATGTTCAGGTTCATGGGCGACTTCCTGCCCTAGCCTCCACATCTGACGGTGCGTCAACTACCGTGCGCCTCCATGGAGTCCAGGAGGCGTACCGTCGCGGAACTCGTGCAGGCGCGGTGGGGCGACCACCGCCCGGGGTTGTGGTGCGGGCAGCGGGTGCTCACCCATCACGAGGTGGCGGCCGGTGCCGCGGCCAGAGCGGCACTCCTCGCCGACCTGCTGCCGCCCGGCGCCGCACCCCATGTCGGCGTGCTGCTCGACAACACCCCTGAATATCCCCTGTGGTTGAGCGCGGCGGCCCTCGCGGGCGCGGCCGTCGCCGGTATCAACCCCACCCGCCGCGGCCCCGAACTGGCCCGCGACATCCTGCACACCGAGTGCCGGGTCCTCGTCACCGAACGCACCCACCTCCCGCTCCTCGACGGCCTCCAACTCCCCGGCGTTCGACTCCTGGTGACGGACACTCAGGCTTACGACGAGCTCCTCGCCCCGTACGCCGACGCGAAACCGGACGCCTCCCGCGCCGGCCCCGACGACCGCATCCTGCTCTACTTCACCTCCGGTTCCACCGGCGCCCCGAAGGCCGCGATCTGCACCCAGGGCCGCCTGGCCGCCGCCGGAAGCTCACTGGTCGACAGCTTCGGAGTCCTGCCGGGCGACGTGCACTACATCTGCATGCCGATGTTCCACGGCAACGCGGTGATCGCCGACTGGGCACCGGCGCTGGCGGCCGGGGCGGGGGTGGCGCTGCGGCGGCGGTTCTCGGCGTCACGGTTCCTGGACGACGTACGGACGTACGGGGCCACGTACTTCACCTATGTCGGCCGTGCCGTCCAGTACGTATTGGCCACCGAGGAGCGCGCCGACGACCGGGACAACCCGCTGCGCATGGGCTTCGGCACGGAGGCGGGGGCGGTGGACGCGGCGGCGTTCGAGCGGCGGTTCGGGGTACGGCTGGTGGAGGGGTACGGGTCCTCGGAGGGCGGGGCGGCGGTGCAGTGGTCGCCGGGGACACCGTCCGGGGCGGTCGGGCGGGCGGCGCCCGGTCTCGCCGTACTCGATCCGCAGACGCGGGCGGAATGCCCGCCGGCCGCCTTCGACTCGGTCGGTCGGCTGCTCAACGGGGAAGAGGCGATAGGGGAGTTGGTGAACCGCGGCGCCAACCCCTTCGAGGGGTACTGGCGCAATCCCGAGGCGGACGCCGAGCGGCGCCGGGCGGGCTGGTACTGGACCGGCGACCTCTTCTACCGCGACACCGACGGCTACCTCTACTTCGCCGGCCGCACCGACGACCGTCTCCGCGTCGACAGCGAGAACCTCGCCGCCGCGATGATCGAGAACATCCTCGCCCGGTACGAGGGCGCCGACGCCGTGGCGGTGTACGCGGTACCGGACCCGGTGACCGGCGACCAGGTCATGGCGACGATCGCCGGGCGCTTCGACCCGCTCGACTTCGCGGAGTTCCTGCTGGCCCAGCCGGACCTGGGGACGAAGATGGCACCCCGGTTCGTGCGGGTGGTGGAACGGATGCCGGTGACCGCGACCAACAAGATCCATCGGGCGGGGCTGCGG
>NZ_JBHXME010000321.1:0-3754 GCF_042721125.1 Streptomyces sp. NPDC058469 | reverse complement strand
ACGTCCTCTGGGCCCTCCTCCGCGACGGACGGACCTACGAGGCCGTGCCACCCACCGCTCACACGGCTTGACAGACAGCATTAGGAATCAGTGACGAGACTTGGGTCGTGAACACCTTGCGTGTCGCGAAGGGCGTCCGCTGCCTTGGCGAGCCGGGTCTCCGCGCTTTCGACATGAACGTACGTGAGGGCAGGGCCAGCGTGAGTCTTGCTGCCCAGCAGCCGCTCTTCGAAGATCTTCTGGAAGTCGTCAGACTCCCAGCCCAGGGCTGCCGCTTCACGAACTCGCGGGTCACGGATTGCTGCCCGAAGCTCATCTTCGAGGATCAACAATTCAACGCCGGTGATGTCGATCCCGACTTCCAGCATGTTAGTGGCGATCACCATCTCAAGGTCACACTCTCCTGGCGTTGGCCGCTCGGACTCGCTCATCTCAGTCAACTTCCTCCTCTCAGTGTCTCGTTCGTCAAGATCGGCAGAAGTCTATCTGGCGGGTCCGACAGCACTGCCGAAAGGGCCGAAACGGCAGGTGTCCCTTGTCATCCAATCGAATCGTTTGACAGCGAACCCAGCCGTTTCGGGTTCCTTGACAGCGAACCTAGTCGTGTGGGGTGAGCACGTTGGGGGTGTTGTATGGCCGTGCCTGCGGCAACCATGCACGACACACGTCGGCGGCGTCCCCTGCTGGACTGCGCGACGGCCAGGTTCGAGGACGCGGTTCTGGTACGGCCGTTTCGGTGGTCGCGGGGTCCGCGCCATTTCTCGGGCTGGTATCGGTCGGCGACGACCGGGCAGCACGCCACCTTCGAGTCCTGGCTGGAGCGGGACCGTCTCGCGCTCATGGACACTCGATCCCGAACGGCATCAGCACTAAGCGGCCTTGGCGAAGTTCGCTACTGATCCCGCTCAACGGGACCGCTCGCGTCGCCACCACCAGTACGAGGCGCCGGCCAGGATCACCGTAGGTATCGTCACGGCGAGACCGGTGAACTCCCAGAGCGCCGAGATGACCACGCCGACGAGGGCGCCCGTCAGGGCGGGGATTAGCCACCAGCGGCGGGGGGCGGCGGGCGAGGGAGCCGGCTGCGGCTCTGGCGGCAGCTGCGGCGGCGCCAGGTGGTCCTGGAACTCGGCGTGGCGGAACTGATACACCGGCCCGACCGCACGGAGCAGACCCAGCCGGTGCGCATCGTCGAGGAACGGCATCAGACGCCACGGCAGGTCACCGCGGCAGGCCGCGTACCCGACAGTGACCGAGTACACGATCCAGGCGCGTTCGCCGCTCAACAGGGTCAGTCCCAGGGCGATGGCCGGCAGAGCGATCAGGCTCCGGACCGTTCCGTCGTCGTGGAGGTGACTCCACAACAGCAGGATGAGAACCGTTTCGGTGCAGACCACGACGGCGGCACAGCGGAGTAGTCGGCTGTCCCGGTCCGCTCGCAGCGATCCTATGGGGGTGCCCGCCCTGTTCACCGCCCAGGCCGCCTGCGCCCACGTGTAAAAGCCGACTGCCGCGCCCAGGGCTGCCGCGGTCCCCACCACGGGGAGCGGGTGTTCGGCCAGTGTGTCCAGGAATGTTGTCCGCTGCCTGCCTAACAGGGGCCTGCGCATCCAGTCGATCTGCAGCACGGCCGCGGCGGCGCCCCCGAGCACGGCGCCCCCGAGCGCGCCGCCAAAGACATGGCGGGTGAAGTGGGCCAGTCCCCTGCTGTTCGGTTCGGCGGACCCGCCCTGCGGCTGTGAGCGCCTCGCGCCGTTCGCAAACAGCGCGCTGATCAGGCCGATCACCAGGCCGAGAAAGGCCGCACGGGCGCCCGCGGCGGCATCGGGCGTGTCCTTGGACGGTGCGACCGTGGCGGCACCCGCGCCGATGACTGCGGTCAGTGCGACCCAGCTGACGAGCTGCGTCAGTGGAAGGATCGGCCGGGGAAGGGCCAACTGCGCCAGGCTCCACCATTTCAGATCGCGTGTACCCAGCTCAGCGCGCATGCCCATGCTGAAGTCGGCGCCCAGCCTGCTCGGGAGGATGAGAGACCGCTCCGCGGGAGTTCGGGCGAGCAGGGTGGCCAGGAACGTGAGCCAGCGCCGTACTTCTCCGGCCTGGTATGTCCGGCGGGGGCGGAGCCGCCCGGGGTCAGGCTTCAGGGGCGGGTTCTGGTCGAGGAGCGAGGGGATCAGCCGGTCGAGCAAATGACCACGCAGCGCCGTGGGCGAGTCGATCAGCTCGGGGTTCAACAGGTTGCCGGGGGAGGTGTTCCCGACGGCGTACGTCGTTCGCAGCAGTCCCAGGTCGAGCGGGTTGGTGATCGCCGTAGCGACGACCGCGACCGGTCCGCTGTGCGGGCCGGGGGCTTCCAGACGGCGCAGGAACTCCTCCCAGCCGGACGCCGGGGGCGCGGGCAGGTGCGCGCGGAGGTGGGCGACTGCCGCCTCGACGATGAGTGGCTCGGGCACAACGACCGTCGCGGTCGCCAGCAGCTCGCTTCCCTGCCGCACCGCCTGCTCGAACTCCCTGGTGCGGCAGGTGAGGATCAGCGGCTGATCGGTGCCGGTAGTGGTGCCGAGGGTGCGCAGGACCCGGGACCTGGCCGCGGCGGGCAGTTCGTCGAGCCCGTCCAGGACCGGCACTACCTGCAGGCCCTCGACCAGGCGCCGGGGGATGTCGGTGCCAAGGTCGGCGAGTGAGGGGTAACTGCGGGCTATCTCGTCGGCCATCCAGGCGGTGAAGTCCGTGAGATACCGCTGGGACCAGCTCGACGCCGGGACCGGCACCGGGACCAGCGTGGGCACCCGGCGCACGGACTCGTGCGTCCACGGGCGCAGCAGAGCGAGCGTCAGTTGCATCGCGAACGTGGTCTTGCCCGCGCCGGGCTCACCGATGACGACGAGCCGGCGAGGCAGCAATGCCAGGAACCTGTCGGCGAGTTGGTCCATCTGACGCCGCGCCTCGGGGTAACTGGCGGCACCGGCAAGGACCACTCCCGCAGAGGCCCGCTCCCGCCAGACCACGGGCATCGGGCGGCTGCCGTCCTGGTCGCGGATGGTGGCCTCGCGCCCCCAGCGGACCCCCACCTCTTCGGTCAGCAGCTGTTTGGCCGCGTCGACGGTCTCGATCGGGGACTCCGGGCCAGGGCGCCCGCTCATCCGCCGCCGCCAGACCAGCAGCACCGTGGCCAGCGGCACCACCGCAAGCAGCGCCGACAGCACGCCCGACAGATCCGACGCAGCGCCCAGGCCACCGTTCAGGAGTGCTCCCCCGAGCAGCAGCACGACCAGAGAAAGTCCAACGGCCCCCGCCAGAAACAGGACGGTGCGCCACCCCCGAGTCCCCATCCGGCCATAGTGGCAGCAGAGCACAGCCGAAGGGGAGTAGGCGCAAGCATCCACCCGACCGAGGCACCGGACCTGCATTGGAACAACGCGCCAGGGCACCGTCCACCAGCGTTCAGCCACCCGTACAACGAGTCCTCTGCTCGGGTTTCAACTCCACAATGAGGATCTTCGGCATCATCACCACCTCTCGGCAAAGCTCCTGCCAGAACGGGGAGTTGACTTCACCGAGACGGATTAGAGCGTCCGCCAGTAGGCGTTGATATCCAATCCAGTCGCCCCAGGTCAGCGCACCGCAGACGACTAGCTTCGCTGCCAAAGGACAACAGGTGTCCCGTCGCAAAGGGTCTGGTCTGCGAGACCGGCTCTGACCTGGATCGACCAGTTCAAGTGAGACGTGGAGGCATTGAAAATCTCAGATGATC
>NZ_JBHXME010000320.1:0-4028 GCF_042721125.1 Streptomyces sp. NPDC058469 | reverse complement strand
GTCAGTCAACTGACCGGGCGCCCTTCGCTGTTGAGGGACCGGGGCTAGATCTTCACCCGGACTTCCTTGCGGAGCTTGGTGGTCATGGAGACGGCGGTGTCCTTCGACACGTCGGCCGTGTTGTCACCGGGGGAGACCATCGCGATGGTGCTGTAGTCGGCCCAGGCGCAGAACCAGTCGGTCTGCGTCTTCTTGGTCACCTGGTTGGTTCCCTTGGCCGCCTGGCACTTCATGACCGCGCCGTTGACGTCGACCGACTCGGGCTCCCCGACCAGCTGGCTCCCGCCCGTCGAACTGCTGCTGGACGAGTTGCTCTGCTTGACGTCCTTCTGGATGTCCGCGAAGAACGCGTCCAGGGCCTTCTTCGGATCGGCGATCTTGCCGTAGGCGCCGACGAGTTGGACGCCCTTGGCGGTGAGCAGCTCCGTCGCGCTGGGCGCGGTGGAGGGGTCGTTCGGGTCGTAGTTGCTCAGGTCGGCCGTCGAGTAGGCGCCGAAGACGGCGGTGCCGTTCTTGACGCCGCTCTTCTCCAGGTCCTTCACGGTCGACGAGCCGCTGTCGCTGGTGTCGCCGTCCTTGGTCGCCCGGTTGTAGTCGCCGAGCACCTTCGCCGGTGTCGTCAGCTTGTGCGGACCGTCGTCCGCGAGACCGGACGACCCGGTGTAGCCGAGGACGAAGTACACGCCCACGCCGATGGCGGCCACGACCGCCACCGCCCCGATGATGAGCCCGGTCTTCTTCTTCCCGCCGCCCGCCGGAGGCTGCGGAACACCGTACGGGGGCTGCCCGTAAGGGGGTTGGCCGTAGGGCGCCTGCTGGCCGTACGGCGGCTGCGGCTGGCCGTAGGGGCCCTGCGGCGGTACGCCCTGCGGGGGCTGGGGCTGCTGCGGGTAGCCGTAGCCGGGCTGGGCGGGGGGAGCCTGCTGGGGGTAGCCGTAGCCGGGCTGGGGGGCGCCCTGCGGCGCCTGCTGGGGAGGCTGGCCGTAGGGGCCCGGCTGACCGTACGGTCCGGGCTGCTGGGGCTGCCCGCCGTACGGGCCCGGCTGGTTGTAGCTCATTTCTGGGTTCCCCTCCAGATGCTTATGTGATCCCGACATCCTGGCCCAGCCACAGGAACCACATGGCATCGGGGGGCGCACCGTTACAGAACAAACGCGTTTCGGGACACCCCCGCGACACCCCTAAACTGGGCCCGTGACCGAGAACGCTCAGCAGCAGCCACCAGCGCCCGACTCCGAACTGCCGACCCAGTACGCGCCGGCCGAGGTAGAGGGGCCGCTGTACGAGCGCTGGGTGGAGCGGGGTTACTTCGAAGCGGACGCGGAGAGCGAGAAGCCGCCGTACACGATCGTCATTCCGCCGCCGAACGTCACGGGCTCGCTCCACCTGGGGCACGCCTTCGAGCACACGCTCATCGACGCCCTCACGCGCCGCAAGCGCATGCAGGGCTACGAGACGCTGTGGCAACCCGGCATGGACCACGCCGGTATCGCCACGCAGAACGTCGTCGAGCGCGAGCTGGGCAAGGAGGGCAAGTCCCGTCACGACCTGGGCCGTGAGGCCTTCGTCGAGCGGGTCTGGCAGTGGAAGGGCGAGTCCGGCGGGCAGATCTCCGGCCAGATGCGCCGCCTCGGCGACGGCGTCGCCTGGTCCCGCGAGCGCTTCACCATGGACGAGGGTCTCTCCCAGTCCGTCCAGACCATCTTCAAGCGGCTCTACGACGACGAGTTGATCTACCGCGCCGAGCGCATCATCAACTGGTGCCCGCGCTGTCTCACCGCGATCTCGGACATCGAGGTCGAGTACCAGGACGACGACGGCGAGCTCGTCTCCATGAAGTACGGCGACGGGGACGAGACCATCGTCGTCGCCACCACTCGCGCCGAGACCATGCTCGGTGACACCGCCGTCGCCGTTCACCCCGACGACGAGCGCTACAAGCACCTCGTCGGCAAGCTCATCAGGCTGCCGCTGACCGACCGTTCCATCCCGGTCGTCGCGGACGAGCACGTCGACCCCGAGTTCGGCACGGGTGCCGTCAAGGTCACCCCGGCCCACGACCCGAACGACTTCGAGATCGGCCAGCGGCACGACCTCCCGGCCATCACGGTCATGGACGAGCACGCCGTCATCACCGTCCCCGGCCCCTTCCAGGGCCAGGACCGCCTCGAAGCCCGCTCCGCGATCGTCGCCGCCCTGCGCGCCGAGGGCCGGATCGTCGCCGAGAAGCGGCCGTACGTCCACTCGGTCGGCCACTGCTCGCGCTGCAAGACGACCATCGAGCCGCGGCTGTCCATGCAGTGGTGGGTCAAGGTCGCCCCGCTCGCGAAGGCGGCCGGCGACGCGGTCCGTGACGGCCGCGTCAAGATCCACCCCCAGGAGATGGAGAAGCGCTACTTCGACTGGGTCGACAACCTCCACGACTGGTGCATCTCACGGCAGTTGTGGTGGGGCCACCGCATCCCGGTCTGGTACGGCCCGGACGGCGAGGTCGTCTGCGTCGGCCCCGACGACGAGCCGCCGACGGGCGAGGGCTGGCACCAGGACACCGACGTCCTCGACACCTGGTTCTCCTCCGGCCTGTGGCCCTTCTCCACCCTCGGCTGGCCCGAACAGACCGAGTCGCTCGCGAAGTTCTACCCGAACTCCGTCCTGGTCACCGGCTACGACATCCTCTTCTTCTGGGTCGCCCGGATGATGATGTTCGGCCTCTACGCGATGGACGGCACCCCGCCGTTCCACACCATCGCCCTGCACGGCATGGTCCGCGACCAGTTCGGCAAGAAGATGTCCAAGTCCTTCGGGAACGCGGTCAATCCGCTCGACTGGATGGACAAGTACGGCTCCGACGCGCTCCGTTTCACCCTCGCGCGCGGCGCCAACCCGGGCGTCGACGTCCCGATCGGCGAGGACTGGGTCCAGGGCTCGCGCAACTTCGCCAACAAGCTGTGGAACGCGACCCGCTTCGCCCTGATGAACGGCGCGACGGTCGAGGGTGAACTCCCGGACGCCGCACGCCTGTCGGCGGCCGACCGCTGGATCCTCTCGCGCCTCAACTCCACCGTCGCCGAAGTCGACGCGCTCTACGAGGACTACCAGTTCGCGAAGCTTTCCGACGCGCTGTTCCACTTCGCGTGGGACGAGGTCTTCGACTGGTACGTCGAGTTGTCCAAGACGACCTTCCTGGCGGGCGGCGAGCCGGCCGAGGTCTCCAAGCGCGTCCTGGGTGAAGTCCTCGACGTCACCCTGAAGTTGCTGCACCCGATCGTCCCCTTCGTCACGGAGACCCTCTGGACGACGCTGACGGGCGGCGAGTCGGTGGTCGTCGCCGAGTGGCCGAAGGCTGTGCTGGTTCCCGGGGCTGACGGCCCGGGTGGCTTCCGGGACACCGCGGCCGAGAAGGAGATCGAGACCCTCCAGCAGGTCATCACCGAGGTCCGCCGTTTCCGCGCCGACCAGGGTCTCCAGCCCGGCCAGCGCGTCCCGGCCCGCCTCACCCTGGACGGCACGGCGCTGGCCCCGCACGAGGCCGCCATCCGCCAACTCCTCCGCCTCCAGCCGGAAGGCGACGCCTTCGCGGCAACGGCGACCCTCCCGGTCGGCGGCGCCACGGTCGCCCTCGACCTCTCCGGCACGATCGACATCGCGGCGGAGCGGAAGCGCCTCGCGAAGGACTTGGCGGCGGCGGAGAAGGAGAAGGCCCAGGCAACGGCCAAGCTCGGCAACGAGGCGTTCCTGGCCAAGGCCCCGGACAACGTGGTCGACAAGATCCGCGGCCGCCTCACCAAGGCCGACGAGGACATCGAGCGCATCAAGGCCCAGCTGGACGGCTTGCCGGAGGCGTAAGGGTTTGCAGTCAGGTGGGGCCCCGGTGCGTATTCAGCACCGGGGCCCTTCGCCTGCCACAGGGCGCCGGGGCCTTTCAGCACCGGGCGCCCTCCCGTACCTAAGGGGCGCGGGGCTGTATCGATATGCGGCTCCGCCGCGTGGGCGCGACCAGCCCCCACCGGGCCCGCAGACGAAAGACC
>NZ_JBHXME010000319.1:0-4031 GCF_042721125.1 Streptomyces sp. NPDC058469 | reverse complement strand
GCACCCCCACCAGGGGCGCCGCCCTTCGGCGTCGTAGCAGGAGTGGTTACTTGCGCATGACCTCGGGCTCGTGGCGGCGCAGGAAGCGGGCCACGAAGAAGCCGCAGATCACGCCGAGGACGATCAGGGCGGCCATGTCCATGCCCCAGGCGCCGACGGTGTGCTCCCACAGCGGGTCCGCGCTGTCGCCCGGCTTGGGCGGGCTGATCTTGTTGAAGTCCAGCGTGGCGCCCGCGGCGCCGACCGCCCAGCGCGACGGCATCAGGTACGAGAACTGGTTGACGCCGACCGCGCCGTTCAGGGTGAACAGGCAGCCGGTGAACACGACCTGGATGATCGCGAACATGACCAGCAGCGGCATGGTCTTCTCGGCGGTCTTCACCAGCGAGGAGATGATCAGGCCGAACATCATCGCGGTGAAGCCGAGGCCCATGATCGGGATGCAGAGTTCGAACATGGTCTGGCTGCCGAGGACCAGGCCCTGCTTCGGAATCTCCCGGCTGGCGAAGCCGATGACACCGACCATCAGGCCCTGCAGCGCGGTGATCACACCGAGCACGAACACCTTGGACATCAGGTACGCGGACCGGGACAGGCCCGTCGCGCGCTCCCGCTCGTAGATGACCCGTTCCTTGATCAGCTCACGGACGGAGTTGGCAGCGCCGGCGAAGCAGGCGCCGACCGCGAGGATCAGCAGGACCGTGGTGGCCGTGCCGTTCGGGATGATGTTGCCGGTCTTCGGGCTGGGCGGGTTGGGCAGCAGGCTGTTGCCCGAGTCGATGAGCAGGCTCACCGCGCCCAGGACGGCCGGCAGGATCACCATCAGGGCCAGGAAGCCCTTGTCGGAGGCGATCACCCCGACGTAGCGGCGCACCAGCGTGACGAACTGCGACATCCAGCCCTGCGGCTTCGGCGGCTTCATCGCCTGCATCGGGGGCATCTGTACGGACTGCGGAGCAATCGCGTCGATGTCCGCGGCGTACATCTGGTAGTGCTGCGAGCCCTTCCAGCGGCCCGCCCAGTCGTAGTCGCGGTAGTTCTCGAAGGCGGAGAAGACGTCGGCCCAAGTGTCGTAGCCGAAGAAGTTCAGTGCCTCCTCGGGCGGGCCGAAGTAGGCGACGCTGCCACCCGGTGCCATCACCAACAGCTTGTCGCAGATCGCCAGTTCGGCCACGGAGTGGGTGACGACGAGGACCGTGCGGCCGTCGTCGGCGAGGCCGCGCAGCAGCTGCATGACATCGCGGTCCATGCCCGGGTCGAGGCCCGAGGTGGGCTCGTCCAGGAAGATCAGTGAGGGCTTGGTGAGCAGTTCCAGGGCCACCGAGACGCGCTTGCGCTGGCCGCCGGAGAGGGAGGTGATCTTCTTCTCTTTGTGGATGTCGAGCTTCAGCTCGCGCAGCACCTCGTCGATGCGGGCCTGACGCTCGTCGCCGGTGGTGTCGGCGGGGAAGCGCAGCTTGGCCGCGTACTTGAGGGCCTTCTTGACGGTCAGTTCCTTGTGCAGGATGTCGTCCTGCGGGACCAGACCGATGCGCTGGCGCAGCTCGGCGAACTGCTTGTACAGGTTCCGGTTGTCGTAGAGGACGTCGCCCTGGTTGGCGGGCCGGTAGCCGGTGAGCGCCTTGAGCAGGGTCGACTTGCCGGAGCCCGAGGGGCCGATGACCGCGATCAGCGACTTCTCCGGGACGCCGAAGGAGACGTCCTTGAGGATGTCCTTTCCGCCGTCGACCGTCACCGTCAAGTGACGGGCCGAGAAGGACACTTCACCGGTGTCGACGAACTCTTCGAGACGGTCCCCGACCAGGCGGAACGTGGAGTGGCCGACGCCGACGATGTCGTTCGGGCCGAGCAGCGCCGAGCCGCCCTTGGTGATCGGCTGGCCGTTGACGTACGTGCCGTTGTGCGAGCCCAGGTCGCGGATCTCGTAGCGGCCGTCGGGCGTCGCGTGGAACTCGGCGTGGTGGCGCGAGACCTGGAGGTCCGAGACCACCAACTCGTTCTCCAGCGCACGGCCGATGCGCATCACGCGCCCCAGCGAGAACTGGTGGAACGTGGTCGGGCTGCGGTCGCCGTAGACCGACGGCGCCCCCGCGCCGGCGCCGGATCCCTGCTGCGGCGGAATGTTCGCGGCGGGCGGCGGCTGGTAGCGCAACTGCTCGGGCGTCTGCGCCGGCGCCTGCTGCGGTGCTTGCTGAGGCGGTGCCTGCTGAGGCGGTGCCTGCTGCGCCCAGCCGGGGCTCGCGCCCTGTGCGGCGTACGGCTGTTGCTGCGGCTGGGCCTGCGGGGTCGCCACGGAAGCCGCGGCGCCGGACAGGCTCAGACACGGGCCGTCGTTCGCGTTCCCCAGATACACGGACGAGCCCGGGCCGATCTCCATCTGATGGATGCGTTGGCCCTGCACGAACGTGCCGTTGGTGCTGCCGTGGTCGTCGATCACCCAACTCCGGCCGCCCCAGCTGATCGTGGCGTGCCGCCAGGAGACCCTGGCGTCGTCGACCACGATGTCCCCCTGCGGATCACGTCCGAGGGTGTAGGGCCTGGACGCGTCGAGCGTCCAGGTCCGTCCATTCAATTCCAGTACGAGTTCCGGCACTCCATGCCCCACTGAGTAGTCCCCCGAGTTACCCCCATCACAGGGAGTCTAGGGATGGCGAACATCGTCGGGAACTATTTCAGGCTGCACCCCCTGACCGAAAGTCGGGCCTTGTGAAGACCACGTCGGTACGCATCCGGCGGTTCCGTTGACGGGGTTGAAACCGACCCGGAGAGTGGTAATCCACGCGAGGGGGACATGCGTGGTGTCCGCGCCGCGGATCGGGGGGTCTGCCATGAGCTCAGCGACGAGTGTCAGGACGGCGAGCTACGACACGAGGGTGCCCTGGGGTGACGTCCTGCTGTCCGCGATCGCCGCGGTGAGCTGGGCGCTGATAGGGATGGCGGGCACGGCCGCGCTCGGCCTGCACCTGCTGGGCGCCGACGCGACGGGCTCGCTCGGCCCGATGACCGCGGCGGTGGTGGCCCTCGGAGCGGGCGGTTCCGTCACCCCGACGGGCGATGTGTCGGCTTTCGGCCTGACCGGCGCCCAGGCGACCACGGCCGTCACGATCACCCCGCTGGGCGTGAGCCTGGTGGGCGCCCTCCTGCTGTCGTACTTCTTCCTACGGTCCCTGCGGGCGGCCGGAGTTGTGATCGCCCCGGCCGAACTCCTCGCCCGCGCGGGCTCGGTGATCGTGCTCTTCGTGGCGATGCTCGGCGGGCTGGCCTGGGCCGGGCACGACGTCATCACGATCGACGGAAGCAAGCTGGGCCTCGACAAGCTGACGGGCGGCGGCGGAAGCGGCGGCGGGGTGAACATCCCCGGCCTCGGCGACATCGGTGACATCGGCGGGCTGCTGCCGGGCAAGATCAGCGACCTGGTCAAGGCGAAGGCGGCGGTCGGCTTCACGGTGGACACGGCGCCGACCCTGCTGGGCGGCCTGGGCTGGTCGGCCGGCATCCTCCTCATCGCCCTGCTGGCATCCCGCCGTACCCCCCTCCCCCGCGGCTGGGAGGCCGTCCACCGGGTCGTACGCCCGGCCGCGTCCGCCCTCGTCGCGGTGCTGCTGGTCGCGGTGGCGGCGGGGCTCGCGGCGGCGGCGTACGCGGCGATCGGCGACGACCACCCGAAACGCATCGCGGGCACGGCGCTGTTGGGCGCCCCCAACGGCGTCTGGCTCGGCATCCCGATCGGCCTCTTCGTCCCCTGGGACGGCAAGGCGACGGGGGAACTGGCGAAGCTGCTTCCGCATCCGCTGGACCAACTCCTCAGCGTGAAGTCGGACCAGCCCGTGACGTTGGGGCGGTTGGCCGAACTGGACGGTCGGGTTTGGTTGTTGGGGGTTGCCGCAGCCTTGATGATGCTGCTGGCGGGGGTGTTGACCGGGGTACGGACGCCTTTGGGGGCGGGGAGTGACGGGGGGCTGCTCGCGTACGCGACCGGGGCTGCGGGGCGGCAGGCAGCGCGGCTCGCACTGTGTGACGTGGGGCTGTCT
>NZ_JBHXME010000318.1:0-4183 GCF_042721125.1 Streptomyces sp. NPDC058469 | reverse complement strand
GGCACGACCTCTGCGCGCACATAGCCCGGGCCCCGGATCACGGGGCCCGGGCTATGTGAAGTCGCCGGCCCCGACGCCGAGTTGGTCATGATTCTTACGAACCCGAGACGTCGACCCGAAGTGCACCTTATAGCCGTTTCATCCCCCCGATCTCGGTCTAGCGTTGCGAATCGTCCGGCACCGAGCGTGAGCATCCCGCCGGCTCCCCATTCCCCTTTCCGCAAGAGGAGTACGCACGCATGACTCTCGCCAAGGCCCGCGCCGCCCGTATCACCGGCACCTCCCGCACCTCCCGGATCACCCGCACCTTGGGCACAGGCGCCGCCATCGCCGCAGCAGCCCTCTTCGCCGCGCCCACGGCCGTCGCCGCCGACGCACACCACAGCCCCGACTCCCGCGTCCAACGGAGCGGCAGCTCAACCGTGTTCGTCCAGAGCGACAACACGGCCGCGAACACCGTCGTCGCCTACGAGCGCGCCGCCGACGGCACCCTCGCCCAGAAGGGCGTCTACTCCACCGGCGGCAAGGGCGGCATGCTGGCCGGCACCGTCGCGGACCACCTGGCCTCGCAGGGATCGCTCGCCTACGACCGGCACAACCACCTGCTCTACGCCGTGAACGCGGGCAGCGACACCGTGACCGTCTTCGCCGTGCACGGCACCCACCTCCAGCGGGTCCAGGAGATCTCCAGCGGCGGGAGTTTCCCGGTCGGCGTCACGTTCCACGGCAACCGGGTCTACGTCGCCAACACGCTCGGCGGCGGTTCCGTACAGGGCTTCGTGCGGACCGGCGAACGGCTGGTGAAGGTCCCCTCCTGGAACCGCGACCTCGGCCTGGACAAGGCGACTTCGGCCATCGGGCAGATCTCTTTCACCCCGGACGGTTCGAAGCTCGTCGTCACCACCAAGGCCTCGGGGCAGAGCATCGACGTCTTCCCGGTCGGCGTGTACAGCGGACCGTCCGCGCGTCCCGTGGTGACCTCCACCCCGGACGCCGTGCCGTTCGGTTTCGCGTTCGACCCCGCCGGGCGGATCCGGGTGACGGAGGCCGGGACCAACTCGGTGGGCACCTTCACGGTCGGCCGCGACGGCAGACTGACGGCGAAGGGGACCGTCCCGACGGGCCAGACCGCCACCTGCTGGGCGGTGACCGCGGGTGATCACCTCTACGTCTCCAACGCCGCCAGCGGCACCCTGTCCGGCTACCGGGTGGCTCCCCGGGGCGAGTTGACCGCCCTGGGCAACACGGCCACCCACGGCGGCACGGTCGACGCGGCCGCCTCGTCCGACGGCCGGTACCTGTACGTCCAGACCGGCGCGCAGGGCGTGGTCGACGAGTTCCGGGTCGGCGCGAACGGTTCGCTCACGGCGGTCGGTTCGGTCGTGGTGCCGGGTGCGGTCGGCGGTGAGGGCATCGTCGCCGGCTGACCGACTACCGGGACCTGTAGGCAAGTTCGGAGGTCCGGGAACCCAACGGCCGCTCCGTGCCGCCGGCTTCCCGGACCTCCCCGTCACCCCGCTGTCCCTCAGACCAGCCCCGTGACCGTCACCGTCACTCTCGGCGCCAACTGCGGGGACCGTACCGACTCCAGTGCGTCCAGGCGCCGTTCGACCGTGTCCCGGACCACCCGCGCCACGTCCACGGTCCTGGCCCGCCGTAGCGCGACGACGTGGATCTCGACGTGCCACGGACCGTCGCAGCCGTCCGGGCGGGTCATGCGCACTCCGCCGGAGTGCGTCCCCGGCCGCGAAAGGGCCGAGCGCAGCCGATCCGTCAGCCCCGGTCTGAGGAAGGCCACCCCCGTCACGCTCTCTGCGGCCGTGGCGACCTCCACGACGAGGGTCGCGTGCGCGGGGTTCTCGTACTGCGTGGTCATGGGGTACGACCTTCCTGGCCGTCGTCGGCCGTGATGGGGACGAGGTCGGTGACACGGATGTCAACTGCCGTGACGCCCATGCCCAGTTCGCGGTCCGCCGCCTCCCACACCCGTTCGCGTACCCGGGCGGCGAGGTCGGGCAGGGGGGCGTCGGCCGGGGCGTGGATGTCGAGGCGGACCTCGACCGTGCCGTCGTCGCGGCCGTCGAACAGACGGCAGGAACCGGCCCGCACGCCCGGAACCGACTCGGCCGCCGCACGCAGCGCCCGGGCCGCGACCGCCTCCATGATCCACAGGTCCTCGGCGGGTTCACCGAGGGGCAGCGGTCGGCCCGGACGCAGTTCGAGGCGTACGACGTCCATGATCCGCCGGGTCAGCGGCTCGGGGTCGTAGGCGGAGGAGGACGTGTCCGTCTCCTCCTGGAGGCCGCGCACCACGGACTCCAGTCGGTCGAGACCCTGCACGGCCTCGCGGCAGTACGGGCAGGAGTGGAGGTGGGGGTCGTCGGTCTGCTGTTCCCAGTCGTTCCAGGTCTGCGACAACAGCCGCCCGCAGGGCAGGAGTTCGTCGTTCTCGCCCTGGAGGGAGGTGGTGTTCTGCGGGTCGTTGCGATCGGTGCGGTCGGTCATCGCCAGGCCCCCAGTGCTTGGGTCAGAGATCGGCGGGCGCGGAAGACGCGGGCGCGGACGGCCTCCTGGCTGATACCGACCGCGTCCGCGATGAACTCGTAGGAACGGCCGTCCAGTTCGCGCAGCACCCAGCAGGCGCGCTGCTCGGCGGAGAGGAGGTCGAGGGCGTCGCGCAGTTCGCGGACCGCGTCGCGGCCCTCGGCGATCCGGGCCGGGGAGGTGGTGTGTTCGGCGGCGGGCACGTCACCGACCGCCTCCAGCGAGGCCACGGGTCTGCGCGAACGCAGCACGTTCAGACAGCGGTTGGTGACGATGCGGTACATCCAGGTGCCGAACGCGGAGCGGCCCTGGAACTCCGGGAGGCGCCGCCATGCGCTGAGGAAGGCGTCCTGTACGGCGTCCTCCGCCTCCGCGCCGGTACCGAGCAGACTCGTGGCGAGCCGGATCAGCGCGGGCGCGTGCCGCTGCACGAGTACGGCGAAGGCGTCCTCGTCCCCTTCCGCGGCCCGGACCGCCAGCAGGGCGTCGTCCGTGTCGGCGGTGTCGGCCGTATCGCCCGTGTCTGCCGTGTCGGCCCGGCTGTCCGGGGGTGCGTTCTGCGTGCGGGGGCCCGCCACTGGGCGGCTCCTCTCGTCCGGTGTTCTGAAGGTTGGACACGGTCGCGCCGTCCCCGTTACGGAGTTACGGGGAACTGGATTTCCCCGTCACCGCGTCACAGCGGCGCCGGGGACGGGTCTGAGGAAATGAGAGCCCATCGGCCACGAGACAGCGAACAAGACAGCCGACGAGACAGCGAACGAGACGAAAGAGGTATGCCATGACCACGCACACCGCACCAGTCGCCGACCAGGAACTGTCCACGCCGCGAACGGGGACCGCAACGGACAGGTCCCCCCAGGCCACCACCGCCGTGTCCGGCGGCTCCGCCGGTGTCGACCAGCCGGCCGCCGACCGCGGTCGTACCTCGATCGCCGATGTCGTCGTCGTGAAGGTGGCCGGCATCGCCGCCCGGGAGATCCCCGGCGTGCACGACATGGGCGGCGGCCTCTCGCGGAGCATCGGCGCCGTGCGCGACCGCGTACCCGGTGGCCGGCCCAACGTGGGGCGCGGCGTGAAGGTAGAGGTGGGCGAGCGGCAGACGGCCATCGATCTGGACCTGGTCGTCGAGTACGGGGTGTCGGTGATGGACGTGGCACAGGACGTGCGGGAGAACGTCATCTCGGCCGTGGAACGCATCACCGGCCTTGAGGTCGTCGAGGTGAACGTCACCATCAACGACGTCCACCTGCCCGACGAGCACGAGCCCGTCCACACCGGCGAGGCCCGTGTGGAGTAGGGCGGCCGGTCAGGGGCACGGGCAGGAGTGGTGGATCCGGTGGAGAGGTGGAGGTGGACGGGCATGAGCACACCGTTCGTCGGGATGATCGCGGGCATGGCCCTGGCGTTCGCCGGCTGGTTCGGCGGCTTCGGCGCCTTCCTGCTCGTGGCCGCGCTCGGCGGCCTGGGCTGGGCGGTGGGCCGGTGGTCCGAACGCGGCGGCACCGTCCAGGACGTACGGGACGCGTTCGAACGGAGCCGCCGATGACCACCGCCGCAGCCTCAGCCGCCAGCGCGCGGTGCCCGGCGGTCAGCAGCGCCTGCCAGTATCCGTGCCGGTCCAGGAAGGTGGTCAGTACGG
>NZ_JBHXME010000317.1:0-4203 GCF_042721125.1 Streptomyces sp. NPDC058469 | reverse complement strand
ACTGGCTTTCGTCCTCGAGGGTGTTGTCGAGGACCCGGGTGCCTGGGTGGCGCGCGCCCGCCCCCCCGGCCGGACGCGCGTCGCCCGTCAGCCCGGGACGGCGGACCCGTCAGCCGGTGACCGTGAACCAGGTCGACCGCGACTTCTGCCACTCCTCGTGCGAGAGGTCCTTCGCCTCGGTGCCGTCGCCGTACAGGTCGGCCGCGCCGTCGTCGGTGATCAGCTGGGCACGGGCGCCCGAGGCCGTCAGGTCCGGCACGTCTACGACCGCCTCCCAGGCGCCCGGATCCGAGGTCGGCAGGTCGCGCAGCTTGACCGGCCGGTCGGCCGCGCTGCCGGTCCAGGAGTAGAGGGCGTACGGGTCGGAGTTGTCGTCGGCGGCCCAGGAACCGGCGACGATCAGGTACTGGTTCGCCGCGTTCTTGCGGATGTCGCGCACGGAGAGGCCGCCGAGGTCCAGCTCGACCGGTGTGCCGAAGGCGGCGGCGGTGCCGTCGGCGACCACCTTGTCGATGTTGGTGACGGGCACGAGCAGCGCCTTGCCGCCCTCGACCGCCGGGGCGAGCGGAGCGCGGAAACCGAGATACGCCGTGCTCGTCGAGCCGGGCGCGAACTCCAGCCCCTCCACGTTGAACCCGTCGATCTCCTTGGGGACTTGACCGTCCGCGGTGCCCGCCGCGAAGCCGTACCGGTTGCCGTTCGCCTTGTCCCACGCCACCAGGTCGTCGCGGAGCTTGCCGTACGAACTGCCGTAGGAGAGCGTCGTGTTGGCGCCGGTGCCGGTCACCTTGGTGGTGAAGACCGTGTTGCGGGGCGCCTTGTACTCGCCGTCCTTGTTGTTGCCGAGCGAGCCGGTCCAGTAGATCGTGTCGCCGACGCGGGCCGCGCCCTCGATGTCGATCTCCTTGGAGACGTCGATGTCGTCGCTGAAGTCCCACGTCTTCACCGGGGCACCGGAGGCCGAACGGTCGTACAGGCGAAGGACGTTGGACTCGTCATCCGCTACGACGACGTAGCCGCCGCCCACGTCGACGGCGGCGGAGGCGTCGCTGGAGCCGGTGAAGTAGCGGGTGTCCGTGGACTGTTGGGCGGACGCGGAGGCCGCGTAGTGCAGGGTCTTGGTGGCCGTCTTGCCGCCGAGGCCCGTGACCTTCACCGTCAGGTCGGTGTAGCCCTGCGCGGCCGCCGTGACGGAGAGTTGGCGGGTGGCACCGGTGCCGGTGACGGTCACACCGCTCGTCGTCGCCACCGACGTCTTGCTGCTCTTGCCGGCCGCGACCGTCAACGCGCTGACGTCCGCGCCGCTCTGGGCGACCGTCACCTGGACCGTCGGATCGCCGACCGCGCCCACCGCGCCCGATAGGTAGGTGGCCGACAGGGAGATGGTCGGTGTGCCGTAACTCGCCGCGTGCGCCTGGCTGTTGAGGCCGAGGCCGAGGCCCAGGGCCGCGAGGGCGAGGCAGGTGCCCGCCACCGCGACCGTCCTGCGCCCGCCGGAGAAAACTCCGTCGGAGAAAACGTAGTCCTGCACTGGGACCCCTTCGTCGGCTCGGTGTCGACGAGAAGGCTCAGCGGACTTCACCAACTCCGCGGGGCGCAGGCAGGTCCTGGGGGTGAACAACGGCGGACGGGCCGAGGGAGCGTTCCATGACCCGGGCCAGGTGGCGGGTGAAGACCTCCTGCGTGTCGGGGGTCAGCGTGCGCAGCGCCACCAGCGCGGTGATCACGACGTCGCACAGTTCGGCCTGCACGTCGTCCCAGGTGTGGGTGACGCCCTTGCGCGGGTTCTGGCCGGTCGCGCCGATCACCGCCTCGGCGACCTCACCGACCTCCTCGGACAGCTTCAGCACGCGCAGGAGCAGGCCCTCCCGGCCGCCGCCTTCGCCGTTCGGCGGACGGTTGCCGTCCAGCCAGGTCCACAGGTCGTCGATGCCGGCCCAGAGGTCGGCGGACCGGTCGTTCTGCTCACTCATGGACCCAGCCTGCCATCACGGCCCTGCTCGTCGAACCGCGTCCTACTTGCCGGAGACCGCATCCGCCTCGTCGAACAGCGTCTCCTGCCCGAACTCCGCGGCCTCCCGCACCCGCCTGTTCCGCATGCCCACCACCACGGCCGTCGCCGCCCCCGTGACCGCGAGCGCCGCCGGGACCATCCAGCCCCGGTTCACCGCGTGCCCGAGCGCGTGGTCCAGGGAGAGACGGCCCGGGCCCGTGACCGCGAGGCCGGCCGCGGTCAGGGCGAGGGAGGCCGCGTACTCGTAGCCGCCGGCCGCCGCGAAGAAGCCGTTGGGCGCGTGCACGGCGGTGGCTCCCGCCATCGCGCCGGCCGCCGCCGCGCCCGCCGCCGGGGTCGCCAGACCCAGCGCGAGCAGCGTGCCGCCGCCCGCCTCCGCGAGGCCCGCCATCGCGGCGCTCTGCTTGCCGGGGGAGTAGCCCATCGCTTCCATGGCCGCGCCCGTACCCTCGATCCCGCCCCCGCCGAACCAGCCGAACAGCTTCTGCGCGCCGTGCGCGGCCAGCACTCCGCCGGTACCCAGCCGGAGCAGCAGCAGGCCCAGATCTTGTCGGTCGTAACAGGTCACGGTGACTCCCTGGACAGGCGGCGGGGACGGTCCCTCCACCGTCGCATCCCCGGCGTTCCGCGGGCGGGTTCGCGCGGCCGTTCGGGTGGCGGGCCCCGGGGAACGGTGTGAGTCTGACCGGCATGACGATTCAGACAGCCAAACTCAGCGATCCGGCCGTCCGGGCGTTCGTCGGCGCCGTCAACGCCCATGACCGCGACGCCTTCCTGGCGCTGCTCGCACCGGGCGCGACGATGGCGGACGACGGCTCCGACCGTGACCTCGCCGAGTGGATCGACCGGGAGATCTTCTCCTCCCACGGCCACATGGAGGTCGACCGGGAGTCGAACGGCGGCCGTGCCCTCGTCGCCCGCTACTCCAACGACGCGTGGGGCGAGATGCGCACCCGGTGGAGTTTCACGGTCGGCGACGACGGCAGGATCGCCCGCTTCGAGACCGGGCAGGCCTGACCGACGTATAGGGCCGTGCACAAAAGGCCCTACGTAAAAGGCCTTGCCTTGAAGTGCGCTCCAACTCCTAGTGTCCACAGGCATGGAGACGAAGTCGAACATCAGGACCCTCGGACGCAGTGGTATCGACGTGAGCGCTCTCGGCTTCGGCTGCTGGGCGATCGGCGGTGAGTGGCAGGACACGAGCGGGCAGCCGCTCGGCTGGGGCAAGGTCGACGACGAGGAGTCCGTACGGGCGGTTCGGCGCGCCCTCGATCTGGGCGTCACGTTCTTCGACACCGCCGACACCTACGGCGCGGGGCACAGCGAACGCGTCCTCGGCCGCGCGCTGGGCAAGCGCCGGGCGGATGTCGTCGTCGCCACCAAGTGGGGCAACGTCTTCGACGAGGAGACCCGCACGCTCACCGGCGCCGACGACTCCCCGGAGTACGCCCGCCGGGCGCTCACCGCCTCGTTGGAGCGCCTGGGCACCGACCACGTCGACCTGTACCAACTGCACCTGTCCGACGCCGACGTGGGACGCGCCGCCCAACTCCGGGACCAGTGCGAGGAGTTCGTACGGGAGGGGCTGATCCGCGCCTACGCCTGGAGCACCGACGACCCCGCACGCGCCGCCGTGTTCGCCGAGGGGGAGCACTGCGCGGCCGTACAGCATGGGGCGAACGTGTTGCAGGACGCGCCCGAAATGTTCGCGCTGTGCGAGGAGTTGGGGCTCGCCAGCATCAACCGCAGCCCCCTCGCGATGGGCCTGCTCACCGGGAAGCAGGCGAAGGGGCGGGCGTTGGAGGCAGGGGACATCCGCAACACGCCCCCGGCCTGGATGCAGGGCTTCAAGCAGGGCGACGGCGCCGACGAGGACTACGTCGCCCGCGTCGACGCCCTGCGCGAGATCCTCACCTCCGACGGCCGCACCCCCGCCCAGGGAGCCCTCGCCTGGCTGTGGGCCCGCAGCCCGCGCACCGTCCCGATCCCCGGCTTCCGCTCGGTCACGCAGGCCGAGCAGAACGCGGGCGCGATCGCGAAGGGGCCGCTCACCGCGGGGCAGTTGGCGGAGGTCGACCGCGTACTCGGGAGGTGAGCGGCCCGACGAGACCGCGATGATGCCGGCGAATCCGGCCGGGCCGGGGGTACCTACTTGAGAAAGTGTGACACTTCCACCAGAAGTGTCACAC
>NZ_JBHXME010000316.1:0-4227 GCF_042721125.1 Streptomyces sp. NPDC058469 | reverse complement strand
CGCGGGGGTATGGGGGTCGTGGTGGGTTGACGGCGGAGCGTTTTGTGGCGGATCCGTTCGCTGCGGACGGCAGCCGTATGTATCGGTCGGGGGACCGGGTGCGGTGGCTGGTGGAGGGGGAGCTGGAGTTCCTGGGGCGGGTGGATGAGCAGGTCAAGGTCCGCGGTTACCGCATCGAACCCGGCGAAATAGAGACGGCGTTGGTGGCTCATCCCGGAGTGCGCGCCGCTGTGGTCAACGTGTTCGGGGAAGTCGCCGACCGTCGACTGGTCGCCTACCTGGTGCCGGCGGACCTCGCTGTGGGTGTCCCGGCGGTGGGGGAGCTGCGGGAGTACCTGAAGCGGACTCTGCCGGACTTCATGGTCCCGGCCGTCTTCACGGAGCTGGCCGCGCTGCCGCTCACCCCGAACGGGAAGGTCGACCGGGCCGCGTTGCCCGAACCCGACGGCCTACGCCCGGACTTGGAAGGCTTCCTCGCTCCCGCCACGGCCACCGAGGAACTGCTCGCCGGAATCTGGGCACAGGTCCTCGGCGTCGACCGGGTCGGCACCCACGACAACTTCTTCGAACTCGGTGGCGACTCGATCATCAGCATCCAAGTGGTCGCGCGGGCCCGGGAGTTCGGGATCCATGTCACCGTGGCCCAGTTGTTCGACCACCAGACGGTCGCGGGTCTTGCGACCGTGGCGGCGAGCCGGAGCACGGCCGATGCCGAACAGGGCCTGGTCATCGGTGACTTCTCCTTGTCCCCGATCCAGCACTGGTTCTTCGAACAGGAACTGCGGGAGCCCGCGCACTTCAACCAGTCGATGCTGCTGGAGGTCACCGGACGCCTTGAGCCCGATCTGTTGCGGGTGGCCATGGTCTCGGTGCTCGAACAGCACGACGCGCTGCGGTCGAGGTTCGTCCGTGAGGGAGACGGATGGACCGGCCGGCTGATGGCGGCCGAGCCGGCCGATCTGGTGCGGGTCTTCGAGACCACCGGCCTTGACGACGAGGACGAGTGGGCGTTCCTGGACGCTCGCGGCCAGGAGGCCCAGGCCAGTCTCGACCTGGCGGACGGGCCACTGGTGAGGCTGGTCGTGTTCGAACGGGGCGACACGGGAGGCGGGGACGAGCGCCGAGGCGGAGGGCAGCTGCTGTTCGTCGTGGCGCACCACATGGTCGTGGACGCGGTGTCGTGGCCCGTACTGCTGGAGGACCTGACGGTCGCCTATGAACACGTCGAACGCGGGGCCGCCGTGAAGCTGCCGACGAAGACGACCTCGTATATGCGCTGGTCGCAGCGCTTGGCCGAACTGGCCGGTTCGCCGGAGCTGATGGCCGAGGCAGAGCACTGGCGTGCGGCCGAGGCCGGTGCCCGGCCCCTGCCCCTGGACCATGACGGGCCGAACAGCATCGCCTCGGCCAGGCAAGTGTTCGTCACGCTCGGCGAGGAACAGACCGAACAACTGCTGCGGGATGTCCCGAGTGCCTTCGGAACCCAGATCAACGACGTACTGCTGAGTGTGCTCGGTTCGGTGTTCACGGAATGGTGCCGCACCTCGACGGTCCTGGTGGACCTGGAAGGCCACGGCCGTGAGGACGTGGGCGACGACATCGACGTGTCGCGGACGGTGGGCTGGTTCACCAGCGTGTATCCGGTGGTCCTGGGCGGGGCGTCGGGAGGCGACCCGGGCGAGGCGCTGCGGCGTACGAAGGAGTACTTGCGCGCGATACCGCGCAAGGGCCAGGGCTACGGCCTGCTGCGCTACCTGGCCGACTGGGACCCGGCACCGGGCGCGAGCGCGGAGGTGGCCTTCAACTATCTCGGCCAGACAGGCCAGGCGGTCGGCGCGGGCAGCGGCTTCGGAGGGCGCCTCACCCCGACGGGCCGGGCGCTGGGCACCCCACAGTCCGTACAGGGAAGCCGTACGCACCTGATCGAGATCAACAGCCAGATCGCCCTCGGCCGCCTTGAGCTGGTCTGGACGTACAGCGACCAGGTGCACGAGGAAGCGACGGTAGATCGGCTCGCGCGGCGCTACATCAAGGTTCTCCGCGACCTGATCGAGCACTGCTGCCGCTCCGGCGTCGGCGGCTACACGCCCTCCGACTTCCCCCTGGCCGACCTGGACCAGGACCTTCTCGACCGCATTCAGCAGCGCTTCGACTCACCCGAACCACCCGGTGGGATCGCCGACTTCGGAGGAGCATCATGACGGCATTCGACGCGGCGGCCGACCGGCAGGGCCGGGCGACTGGTACCGGTCGTGAGGCCGGTCGTGGAGCCGGCAACGGTGCGGGCAGTGGGGCAGGCCGTGGGCTCGGCGGCCGGGCGATCGAGAACATCTATCCGCTGACCGCGTTGCAGCAGGGCATGCTGTTCCACACCGAACTGGCCGACGAACCCGGCATGTACTGGGTCCAGGACGGGCTGCTGATGGAGGGCGAGCTCGACCTGGACGCGCTGCGCCGGGCGTGGGAGCTGATGTTCGCCCGGCACGAGGTGCTGCGGACCACCGTGGTACGGGACGGAGTCGCCGAGCCGCTGGCGGTGGTGTCCCGGTCGGTCCCCCTGCCGTTGCGGGTGGTGGACCTGTCGCACCTGGACGAGGCGGGCCGACGTGCCGAGCTCGACGACCACCTCACCTCCGACTGGGAGCAGGGTGCCGACTTCACGGCCCCGACTCTGGCGCGCATAGCCGTGATCCGCCTGGCCGCCGACCGCCACCAACTCGTGTGGAGCTACCACCACTTGCTGCTGGACGGGTGGAGTGCCCCGATCATCATCGGGGAACTGCTGCAGGCCTACGACGCGTTCCGCACGGGCGACGAACCGCTGCTCCCGGTGCGCAGACCCTTCCGCGACTTCGTCGCCTGGTTCGCCGCGCAGGACATGGACGAGGCACGGGCGTACTGGCGCCGCCGGCTCGCGGGGGTCACCGAGCCGACCTCCCTCGGGATCGAACGCGCCACCGGTGAGCAGGGCCCCGGTGAATCCAAGGTGCCGCTGTCGGCGGAGGTGGCCGGGGCCGGACTGGCGGACTTCGCGCGTCGTCACCGGCTCACGCTGAACACCGTGGTGCAGGCGGCGTGGGCCGTGGTGATGGGCCTGTACTCCGGCAGCGACGACGTCGTTTTCGGCGTGACCTCCTCGGGTCGCGACGGTCGGCTCGACGGCGTGGACTCCATGGTGGGAATGCTGCTCAACACCACACCCGTGAGAATCCACCTCGACCGCGATCAGCCCGTGGCGGCCTGGCTCGCCGGGCTTCAGGAAGAGCAGGTGCGGGCCCGGCAGTTCGAGCAGACGCCCCTGGTCACGATAGCGACGTGCAGCGAACTGCCGCCCGGCAGAGCACTGTTCGACAGTCTCTTCGTCTTCGAGAACTTTCCCGTCCGGGAACTCGAAGCGCGACAGCGGAACTCCGCGGCAGACGGCCTGAGAGCCGGTGCCAACTACGGGCGCGAGCAGGCCAATTACCCCCTCAGCGTGACCGCCAGCTCCGGACGCGAACTCACCATCACCTTCTCCTACGACCGCTCCAAGTTCGACACGGAGTCGATGGACCGCATGGCCGGCCATCTGGCCCGGGTCCTGGATTCCTTCATCGAAGACCCCGAGCGGCCGCTGGGTGATGTGTCGGTGGTGTCGGTGGGTGAGGTTGAGGGGTTGGTGCGGGGTGGGTGTGGTGCGGAGTTGGCTTTGCCTGGGGTGGGTGGGGTGCATGAGCTGATTGCCGGACGGGCGGATGTCAGTCCGGATGCGGTGGCGGTGGTTGTTGGTGGCGAGGTGTTGACGTATGGCGGGTTGATGGCCCGCGCGAGCCGGTTGGCGCATCGTCTGCGGGGTCTTGGGGTTGGTGCGGAGTCGGTGGTGGGGCTGTGTCTGTCGCGTGGGGTCGACATGGTTGTGGCGATGGTGGCGGTGTGGCAGGCGGGTGGCGCCTATCTGCCGCTGGATCCCGAATACCCCGTCGAGCGGCTGGAGTTCATGCTCGCCGACAGTGGCGTGGAGGTGCTGATCGGGCACCGGTCGGTGGTGGAGGTGGCTGAGCGTCTGTCGGTGGAGTCGGTGGTGTGGTTGGACGATCCGGCCGTCACCGATGGCCTGCCGTCCACGGACCCCGAAGTCCCGGTTCATGGCGACCAGTTGGCGTCGGTGATTTATACGTCGGGGTCGACGGGGCGGCCGAAGGGTGTGTGGGTGTCGCATGGGGCGTTGGTGGGGGTGTTCGGGGGGTG
>NZ_JBHXME010000315.1:0-4588 GCF_042721125.1 Streptomyces sp. NPDC058469 | reverse complement strand
AGCGGGTCGAGTCAAGGGTGGAGCGCAGCGGAATCGGCGCAGCCGACGCGACCGCAGGGAGCGCCCTTTACTCGGGCCGCGGAAGCCCGACACTGGCCAAGAAGCGAGTGGCCCACCCCGCATATGTCCCGGTTCTGTCACCGGACGGCGTTCATGGGGAACGCAGGGAACCCCTGCGGGGGCGTGGCCCCTCTTTGTCCACGCATCGCAGCGGATCACGATCACGTACATCACACGAACCTGGAGCAGCCCGTGGCAACGCCGGACATAGCAGCGCGGCGCGTACTGGGGGCCATCGCCGCCCTGGTGGTCGGCACCCTCACCCTCAGCGCGTGCGGCGGCAACGCCAGCGCGGATTCCGACACCAACAGCAAGGGTGGCGGCGGGACATCCGCCAAGACGTCCACCGCGAAGATCGTCATCTCGGCGAAGGACGGTTCGACGAACGCGTCCATCAACGCGACCGGCGTGCAGGTCAGCGACGGCAAGCTGACCGACGTGAAGATGACGCTCGCCGGGTCGGGGCAGGCCGTGGACGGTGCGATATCCGCGAACGGTGGCAGCTGGAAGCCGAAGGGACAGTTGGAGCGCGGGACCAAGTACCAGATATCGGCCACCGCGAAGGACTCCAGCGGCAAGACCGCGGCCGCCAACTCCATCTTCACGACGGTCACTTCGAGCAACAGCTTCATCGGGACGTACACCCCGGACAACGGGACGACCGTAGGCGTCGGGATGCCGGTGTCGTTCAACTTCGACAAGGTGATCAGCGACAAGAAGGCCGTGCAGTCGCACATCACGGTGACGTCCAGCAGCGGGCAGCAGGTCGTGGGGCACTGGTTCGGGACGCAGCGGCTCGACTTCCGGCCGCAGGACTACTGGAAGGCCGGTTCCAAGGTCACGATGAAGATCGACCTGGACGGCGTGCAGGGCGCGAACGGCGTCTACGGCGTGCAGAAGAAGACCGTGAGCTTCACCATCGGCCGTTCGCAGGTCTCCACGGTCGACGTCAACACGCAGACCATGACGGTCGTACGGGACGGCCAGACCCTCAAGTCGTTGCCGATCTCCTCGGGCAGCCCCGAACACACCACGTACAACGGGCAGATGGTGATCTCCGAGAAGTTCACGCAGACGCGGATGAACAGCCAGACGGTCGGCCTCGGCGGCGAGTACGACATCCCGGACGTGCCGCACGCGATGCGACTGACCTCGTCGGGGACGTTCATCCACGGCAACTACTGGTACAGCAGGTCCAACCCGCCCTTCGGTCAGACGGGCACCAGCCACGGCTGTGTCGGGCTCGCGGACGTGCAGGGCGCGCAGGGTGCGACGAACGCCGCGTGGTTCTACGACAACTCGCTGCTCGGGGACGTCGTGATCGTGAAGAACTCCCCCGACAAGACGGTCGCCCCGGACAACGGGCTCAACGGCTGGAACATGACGTGGAGCGAGTGGACCGCCGGAAGTGCCGCCTGACCGGCGGGTTTTGACGGAACTTCGGGCCGCGCGGGAACATCTCGCGCGGCCCGCGCGTTTTCCGGGCATACGTTTTCTCGGTTCCCGGACATGATGTCCGACCGAGGGGCTACGGTATGCACCCACAAGGTGACATGCAGCAACGCCGGGAGAAGCCTTGAGCGTTCCGTACGACACGGCAGCGTACGAACAACCCGAGTCGCCCGAGTCTCCGGAGGAGCACCTCGCGCGACTCCTCGGCCGTGCCCTGAACTCCTTCGAGTTGCCGGACGAGACGATACGGCGTCTCGACTGCGCGCTGGCGCACGACAGTTCGCTGCACTCCGCGCACCACAGCGCCGGCCTGCACCGGGAGACGTACCGGCACACCTGGCTGCTCGCCGACGGCTCCGCGCTCACCCTGTGGGAGCTCGTCCACAACACCGTGCTGGGCCGTGAGACGCAGCACGAGGTGTACGTCGACGAGGACGAGTTGCGCACCGCGACCGCGCGCCTGCCGCTGCCGCCGGACACCCCGGACTTCGAACTGCCGGTGCTGGTGCAGCTGTCGCCGATCCCGGAGCCCCGGCACACGTATCTGGCGGACGACTCCGCGGACCACGCGCGCCGTTTATTGCGCCGGGCGGAGAACGTGGACCGGCCGGACGCCGAGACGGCCGCGCTGCTGGAGACGGCGTTCGCGCACCAGATCACGCAGGCCTTCGGCCGCCCGTTCCGAGCGGGCCGTGCCGCGCTGTGCTTCTCGCTCTACGAGCACGCGTTCCTGCTGCAGGACGGCGCGGAGATCTCCCTGTGGGAGGTCGAGCACACGGCCACGCCGGACGGCCGTCACATGTGCGAGGTCTACGTCAGCGAGGACACGGCCCGGGACGCGATGGAGCGGCGGGCGGCACAGGTTTCCTAGCAGCTGGAGCCGCGCAGGTTTCCTGACAACCGCGAACCCGACCCCTCAACGCCCGTCGCTGAGCTGTCGTACCAGACCCGCGAAGGCGTCGCGCTCTGCCGGGGTCAGTTCGACGGACTCCAGGTGGGGAGGGGTGTCACGCTGGTTCGGGAGGCCGTAGAGCGGGTGGGCCGCGTGCCATGCGGTGGGCTCGGCGAGGGAGCGGCGCAGGACGCGTGTCAGGCCGAGCACCCAGGCGACGGTCGCCAGGACGAGAACGGCCACACCGGTCAGCTGGAGGATCGAGACGTGCTCAGGCATGCGTTCCAGTAGACACCACGGTCCGGGACCGTGGTCCCGGACCGTGATGTATCTCGCAGTTGCCGTGAACACCTCACAGCGGGCCAAAAGAGGCTAGGCGGCGACCGGCTGCTTCGTATCCGCCGTAGGAGCGGATATGTCCTCCGGTCCTCCGGGGGCCGTGCTGCCGGCGGCCGGCTTGCGCATGCCCTTCAGTACGACGACCAGGGCCGCCGTGACACACATGCCGACCGCGATGGCGATCAGGTAGAGGAACGCGTGGCCGATCAGCGGGACCACGAAGATGCCGCCGTGCGGGGCGCGCAGGGTCGCGCCGAACGCCATCGAAAGGGACCCGGTAATCGCGCCGCCCACCATCGCGGACGGGATGACGCGCAGCGGGTCGGCCGCCGCGAACGGGATCGCGCCCTCGGAGATGAAGGAGGCGCCCAGGACCCAGGCGGCCTTGCCGTTCTCGCGCTCGGTCTCGGTGAAGAGCTTGCCGCGCACGGTCGTGGCCAGGGCCATCGCCAGCGGCGGGACCATGCCGGCCGCCATCACCGCGGCCATGATCTTCATCGCGGAGTCACTGGGGCTGGAGACCGCGATGCCCGCCGTGGCGAAGGTGTACGCGACCTTGTTGACCGGGCCGCCGAGGTCGAAGCACATCATCAGGCCGAGCAGGGCGCCCAGCAGGATGGCGTTCGAGCCGCTGAGGCCGTTGAGCCAGTCGGTCATGCCCTTCTGCGCCGAGGCGATCGGTTTGCCGATGACCACGAACATCAGGAACCCGACGATCGCCGTGGAGATCAGTGGGATCACCACCACCGGCATGATCCCGCGTACCGCCGCCGGGATCTTCACCTTCTGGATCGCCAGCACCACACCACCGGCGATCAGACCGGCGGCGAGACCGCCGAGGAAGCCCGCGTTGATGGTGGAGGCGATCATGCCGCCGACGAAGCCGGGCACCAGACCGGGCCGGTCCGCCATGCCGTAGGCGATGTAGCCGGCCAGCACCGGGACCAGGAAGCCGAAGGCGACGGCGCCGATCTGGAACATCAGCGCGGCCCAGCTGTCGGTCTGCGTCCACACGAAGTGCTGCATGACCGAGGGCGCGGACTTGATCTCGTAGCCGCCGATCGCGAAGCCGAGGGCGATCAGCAGACCGCCGGCCGCGACGAACGGGACCATGTAACTGACGCCGGACATCAGCCACTTGCGCAGCATGGAGCCGTAGCCCTCGCCCGCCTCACCGCCGCGCTCGACCGGCGTCGGCGCGGATCCGCCGGTGACCTCGCCGCGCTCCGCCTTGCCGCGGACCTCGGTGATCAGTTCGGCGGGGCGGTTGATGCCCGCCTTCACACCGACGTCGACGGTCGGCTTGCCGGCGAAGCGGTCCTTCTCCCGTACGGGCACGTCGTGGGCGAAGATCACGGCGTCCGCCGCCGCGATCACCGCCGGGTCGAGCCGGGTGAAACCGGCCGAGCCCTGCGGCTCCACGACGAGGTCGACGCCCGCCGCACGACCGGCGTTCTCCAGCGCCTCGGCCGCCATGTAGGTGTGCGCGATACCGGTCGGGCAGGAGGTGACGGCGACGATGCGGAACGGCTGCGCGGCGGCGCCGGTGTCAGCGCCGACGCCCTTGTCCGCCGTAGAACCGTCGGCCGCGGAACCGTCGGCCGCGGAACTGCCCGCCGCGGCGCCGGCGGAGGCCGCCACCGGCGTCGCGGCGGAGTTTTCGGGGGTGCTCGGCGCGGGGGTCTCGTCGCCGCGGATCAGGGCCGCCGCGCTCTCCGCGTCGGCCGCCGCGCGCAGTGCGGAGGTGAACTCGGCGTTCATGAGCTGCCGGGCCAGTGCGGAGAGGATCGTCAGGTGGGCGTCGTCGGCCCCGGCGGGCGCGGCGATCAGGAAGATCAGGTCGGC
>NZ_JBHXME010000314.1:0-4596 GCF_042721125.1 Streptomyces sp. NPDC058469 | reverse complement strand
GTCGGCGGCCACGGCCGGGGTACCGGCCGCGGTGACCGGCCCGCCGTGGGCCGGGGTACTGCCGCCACGCGGCGGCTGGACCCCCGAGTCCGGCCTGCCGGGCCCGCAGGCACTGCGCGGGATGATCGCGGCCGGAGTCGCCGAATTCCGCTCCCGCACCCAGGAGTTGACCCCCGAGACCCGCACGCGCAGCGAACTCGACCGCATAGGACGGGAGATCTGGTCCCGCACGGTCGGCGACACCTCCCTGCCGGTCCGCGCGGTCCACGCGGCCCAGTCCCTCGGATTCCTCCGCCCCGGCGGGGAGTCGGGCCTCTTCTCGTCGGGCGCATGGCTGCGGCTGCGCACGCCGTACGGCTCGATCGCCGTCCGCAGAGCGGGAATTGGCGCACTCGGCGTCAGCGTGCGCTGAGCGCGCCGTCGGTCACTGCTGCTCGCTGTCGTCGGGCCAGACGCCGATGTGGTCCGGCTCCAGTTCCAGGGCCACCCGGTCCCGCATGGCCAGGGCTTCCGTGTATTCGGCGGGGAGTTGGAGCCGGCCCGCCCGGTCCAGCATGGCGTACTCCCTCGCCACGACCGTCTCGTGGCCCGTCGTCGCGTCGACCTCGCTGCGCCGCAGGACCTCCGTTGAGGTGCGGCCGTCGCGGATGGCGACCGTGCGGCGGACCTCGGTGGCCACCGCCTGGTCGTGGGTGACGATCACGATAGTGGTGCCCAACCGCTCGTTCGCGGTGCGGAACGCGGCGAAGACCTGTTCGGCGGTGTGGGAGTCGAGTTCACCGGTGGGTTCGTCGGCGAGCAGCACGGCCGGGGCGTTGGCGAGGGCCACCCCGATCGCCACCCGCTGCTGCTGACCGCCCGACAGCTCCCGCGGACGCCGGTCACGACAGTCGGCGACCCCCAGCAACTCCAGGAGTTCCAGGGCGCGTTCGGCTTTGGCCCGGCGCCCGGAGCGGATGCCGGACAACTGCATGGGCAGGGCGATGTTCTGAGCCGCCGTCAGATAGGGGAGCAGATTGCGGGAGGTCTGCTGCCAGACGAACCCGACGACCTCACGACGGTAGGCGAGCCGGTCCTTGGCGGTCATCGTGAGCAGGTCCCGGCCGGCGACCCGGGCCGCACCGGCGGTGGGTGTGTCCAGCCCGGCCAGGATGTTCATCAGCGTCGACTTGCCGCTGCCCGAAGCCCCCACCAGGGCCATCAACTCGCCCTCCCTGACCAGGAGATCGAGCCCCTGGAGCGCCTGCACCTCGACCCCGTCCGTGGTGAAGACACGGACCAGCCGGTCGCAGGTGATCAGCGCGTCATGACCGTAGGCGGGCCGGTCGCGGCGCTCCGCGGCACGGGTGGCCAGGTCGGCGAGGCTGGGGTTCGCGGTCATCGACGATCTCCTCGGTCACGGCCGACTGTTCGGCGGAAGCCTTCTGTACGAACGCTTTCTGTACGAACGCTTCTTGTACGAACGCCTTCTGTACGAACGGCTTCCGCAAGAAGGCCATCTTCACGAACGCCATCTCTACGACTCACCGCGCGTCCCCCGCCCTCAACTCCCGTACCGATCCCCGCCGTCCGGACCACCACGCCTGCACCCCCGCGACTCCCACCGCCACCAGCAGCACCCCGATCGCCGGGACGGCCAGCGACACCGGATCGGTTCTCAACTGGGCCTCCGCGACGGGGTTCTGTGCGGACGCCAGGGCCACCGACGTCAGGTCGATGCCGGGGGCGAGCAGACGGATCGTCGCCCAGCCGGTGAGCGCGCCGCCCGCCGCCGCCAACAGGGCCTGGGGCAGGGACTCCAGGACGAGCAGGCGGCGGCCCTGTGCTCGGGTGAGGCCCATCGTGCGGAGGCGGGCCAGGAGGGCGGCGCGCTCCGGGGCCGCGCGCAGGAGGGAGAGGAGGAGGGCCAGTACGGCGTAGCCGGCGCCCGCCGCCACCGCCGCCGTGTAGATGTGCTCGGCGCCGGACTGGAGGGGCGAGTCGACGTACCGGGCGCGTTCCTCGGCCCGTACGGTCACACCGGCCGAGGACCCGGCCGCCTTGCGCAGCGCGGCCCCGCTCACCTGGTCGCCGGTCACCAGCAGCGAGGTCGGGCGGGCCGCCGTACCGGACAGCCCGGCGCGGTCCACGACCAGGAAGTCGGCGCCGGACACGGCCGGGGTCACGTCCCGGACGAGCACGATCCGCACGGTGACCGCGCTGGTGTCCGGCAGCCGCACGAGGAAGGGGCGCGTGCCGTACGCGGTCGCCACGGAGGGGGAGGCGAGGGCCGGGAGGACGGTGCCCGAGCCCGCGGGGCGCGTCAACTGCCCCTCGGCGAAGGCTCCCAGGCCCGCGTGGACCGCCAACTCCGCGTAGTCACCGGGGTTCACGCCCACCAGCGGGACCGCGTCCAGACCATCCCGCGGTTTCGCCTCGTCGGTGATGCTCACCTCGGCGAGACCGCGCACCCCCGCCAATCGGCTCACCTGGCCGGGGAGTCGGGCAGGCAGGGGAGCGGTCGCGTCGAGGCGGGCGTCCGCGCCGACGGCGAGGAGCGCCGCGTGGTCGCGGGCGTCGCTCACGCCCGCCAGGACCGAACCGCCGAACGCGGCCGTGGTGAGCGCGGTGAGGAGGGCCAGCAGGGGCAGTACCGCGGAGACGGACGTACGGCCCGCCCGGGCCAGCGACAGATGTCCCACCACACCCCGCAGCCGGCCCGCCGGACGCGCCAGTCGGCGCAGCAGGAACGGATACACGCGCACCAGCACCAGTGCCGCGATCACGCCCACCAACACCGGGGCCAGCGACACCAGTTGATCCCCCGCCGAGCCGGACGTGCCGCGTCTGCGCAGGGCCTCCACCGCGCCGGACGCCACCACCAGCAGGGTGAGCTCGGCGACCGTGCGGCGGCGGGACGGACGTACGGTCGTCACGTCCTCGCGGGGGCCGTGGACGCGGACGACCCGGTGGGTGAGCGCGGCGCGTACGGGGAGCGCTGCGGACGCGGTGAGGGTGACCGCGAGGGCGGCTGCGACGGCGTAGCGACGGCGGTCTCCGGGGAGGGCCAGCAGTGCGGCCGTCAGGCCAAGTGCGCCCGCCGGTACGGCGATCACGGCCGTCTCGGCGAGCAGGCGTGAGGTGAGGCCGCGCAGGGAGGCGCCGCGGGCGCGGAGCAGGGCGAGTTCGGTGCGGCGGCGGTCCGCGGTGAGGCCGCCCGCCATGAGCAGGACGACGACGGCGACCGTGCCGGTGCCGAAGGCCGCGACGGCGGTCAACGGGCGGATGCCGGAGCGGAGTTGGCCGAAGGTGGTGAACACGTCGTCGAGGCCGGTGCTCACGTCGGTGTCGGGGGTGGTGCGGGTGCGGGCGAGTTGGAGGCCGGGGCCCGATTCGAGCGCGGCGACCGCGGTCTTCAGACCGTCCAGGTCGTGGGCGTGCAGGGCGGTCGGGTCGGGCGCCAACTGCCAGTACGGGCCCGGCTTCGCGGAGGTGCCGAGGAGGGCGGGGGCCGCGTCCTGGGCCAGCAACAGGGCGCCCAGCCAGTACTTCGGCCGGTCCGGTGTCGGCAGGGCGACCAGGGTCGGGGTGCGCAGCAGCGGCTGGGTCGACCAGTAGGCGCCGGCGGGGTCGCGCGGGGTGAGGATGCCGGTGACGCGGACGGCGAGCGGGGCGCGTCCCTCGCCGGGCACGTGGATCACCGAACCCACCTTGATGTGCAGGCCGTTGGCGGTCGCCGCGGTGACGGCGGCCTCTATCTCGGGGGTCTGCGTGGTGACTTGGCCGGAGATGCGGGGCAACCGGCCCTGACGTACGGTCGCGTGTCCGGCGAGGTCGCTCTGGGTGGCCGGGTAGACGTGCGCGGGCAGGCCGTTCGGTCGCGGTATCCACGTGTCCGGCACGGCGGGGTCGTCGGCGGGACGCACGCCGTACGCGGACTGGGCCGGGTCGATCACGAGGGGCCGGCCGACGGTGGGGCGGACGTCGTCGTACTGCTTCCGGAGCGCGGCGGAGCGCAGAGCCGCCTCGCGCTGATCCTGCGGCAGCGTGAAGTCTGGCTGTGTGCCGGTCAGTTGGACGGAGGTCCGGTCGGGGCCCGCCTGCCGCGCGGCGTGCCGCAGCCCGGCGTCCTCGTACCGGTCGAGCGCCCGCGGGAACGCGGCGGCCAGACACGCGGTCACCACGACGAGCACCGCCAACGCCCAGGCGGCACCGGGGGCGGAGCGCAGCCGGGTACGGACCCACGGGACGGTCACGGCGACGCCAGGGCCTTCGGCGGCTCCGGGACCCTCGGTGACCCCGGCACCCTCGGCGACCCTGGATCCCTCGGCCGTCCCGGGACCCCCGGCCTTCTCGGAGGCCTCGGCCGTCCCGGAACTCCCGGCCGTCCCGGAGCCCTCAGAGCCCCCGGCCGTCCCGGAGCCCTCGGAGGCCCAGACCGACCCGGAATTCCCGGAATCCTTGGCAACGCCGGACTCCTCGACTGCCCTGGAACTCCCGGCGCCTCCGACTGCCCCGGAACTCTCCGAACCTCCGGAACTCCCGGAACCTCCGGAACTCCCGGAACCTCCGGCCGTCCCGGAACCCCCGGAACCTCCAGCCGTCCCGGACCCCCCG
>NZ_JBHXME010000313.1:0-4616 GCF_042721125.1 Streptomyces sp. NPDC058469 | reverse complement strand
CAGCGTGATTGAGACGTCAGACATCTCGATCAACAGCCCGGGGCCTCGCTCGTTGCGGTCCGTGAACCGTCACCTGATCGCTGGCCAACTCGCAGAAGCTCACTGACCTGATCTTGCCCGTCCCACATAACCTGAGGGCACACCCACAGACTTATGATCGATTTTATCGATGTCTACGCGAGGAGTTGGCGTGCCTAGATTGGTTCGACGCCAGGAAGTGCCGGTAATGGTGGATTTTCACGGCTGGGCACTTCAGGACTGGGATGATACGCAGGTACCCATCACGTTTCCCGGTAATTTTCAGCGTAATAGTTTTCTGAGCACTCATCCCGGGCGTCTGGACTTCGGTAGCGCCGGACACACGCACACGGCACGTCTCATCATTGAAGTCTGGGATGCCCAGCCTCCCACTCCGCCTGGTGACTGGGAGGAGGAAGCGGAAGCCGAAATCTTCACCTCTTCGGGAAAACTGCGGGCCTGGGCGGTTGCCGGAGGGCCGATGCCGGACAAGATCGACTTGGTAGGCGGACCGAGCATATGGGGGGTACGTGTCATGTGTACCGGGCGCAACGAGGTTGCCGAACAGAGCATGCACGGCCTGGCCGATGGCGTGGAACAGTACACAGCGCAATTCTGGCCACAGAAATAGCGTGATGGGTCGGCCACGAGTTCGTGGCCGACCCATCACGCTGTACAGTTACCGAGATTTCACGAGGTGATCTTTACGATAAATCCGTCATCGGGTCCATCGATGATCCGATTCAAAGTGTAGAACTGGCCGAGGAGAGTTCCGGCGGCGCCATTACTCTCGCCATCGAGGGCCATTACGCTGAAGTTCAGGGGATCTTGGAGAGGATCATAGTCGGACCCCGCAGCCCCCTGGTAAGTGGTGGCGAAAGGAAACTCATCGCATTCCTTGCCGCCAGCGGCATAGTTAGCTCCGAAGAATTTTCCGCAGTTGTAGACGGCTCGAACGCGATTCCTGCCTCTGCGTTCAGTATCAGTGTAAAGACGCGTAAGGGGCTCGTCCGCGTTCTGGCCAGCTAGCCGTTTCGTGGCCAGGGGTGGCTGAGTCTGCGTCGGTTTTGTGAAGGCTTTCTGGATGTGCTTGGCGACTTCACGTTCTGGAGCGGTGTCCGCGGTGCTGTATTTCAGGGTCGCCAGGACGCTGAAAGCTGCGGCACCACCAGTGGCTGATGCGTTCAGATAGCTGGCTTCGTCCCAACGGGGCGGCAACATGAAGATGTCACCGCCGGTGAATGCGTCCGATGCCCAACCGGGCGGCGCCACCAGTTTGATGTTGGGCTGGTAGATAGCGGAGATCTGCCGTAGCGAGCCCGCCGTGCCGGGCTGCCCCGACGGAGCGGTGAGTGTTTGCTTGACGGGGATTCCATCCAGCAGTTCGGCCCACTTTCGGGTAGCCGGCAGAGAATTGCCCCCCGTGGTGAATTGAGCGTAGGACGGCCAACTTTGGGGTACGGACGCGTTCGTGGTGACGCCCAGGTCCCGGGCATCAGTGCTGCCCTCGATAGTGAAATCGGTGTAGTAATACGTCGCGGTCATTTCCCGGCTGTTCTTAGGGATCGTACCGACGACCACTACATCAAAGTGACTCTCCCCAACTGGCGTACCATTCTTGATCCACACCTGCCCAAATTGACGCCCGGAACAGACCGCATACCTGGACTTGACGTAGAACTCACTGCCCACCAGTCCCGCGACACACTCCTGCAGTGTCATGGTGTGTGCCGGCTCCGGCAGGGAGACCGCAGCGACATCGGTGGCAGCCGCAGTGGATGTCAAACGGTCCTCGCTCAACGGCTGCGCTGAGTCTTCCTCCGCCCGAGGCGCGAAAGATTTCGCTGGGCCAGAAACCTCATGCGGAAGCACAGCCGCCAATGCCTGTGGGGTCTGTAGCGTCTGCAACCTTTCAAGACCGCCAGGTCTCTGAAGTTCAGTCAGCGTGAAGGCGTCGGCGTTTACCGGCTGTATATAGGTTTCCACCCGCTGAGAGTCGGTTTCCCCGTCTGCGTGTGCAACGCTCAGCGGCACTATCAATGGCAAACACAATGCCGCCGCGAGTATTACTCTCGTGCGATTCAGCGAGTCCAGCAAAAGACGTCTCACCAAGCCCCCTGATATGAACACGTGCCATCCGGCACGGGCCGTACCACAGGTACCCCTCACAGGATCTTCACAGCAAGGGCGGCGGGAATTCTGGCTTGATCACTTCCAGATTTTGGCTGAGATCGCGATCTCTCTACAAGGACACACTGAGCTTCTGCGAGTTGGCCAGCGATCAGGTGACGGTTCACGGACCGCAACGAGCGAGCCCCCGGGCTGTTGATCGAGATGTCTGACGTCTCAATCACGCTGCTAGTACTCCAGCCGTAGTTCGTGATCTTCATGTCTGCGCTGCTTGCCGTCGGTAGTGGCTGGCGCGGGATCGGGCCTGGTGGCAGCGTCGCCAGGTGGACCAGCGGAGCTGGTGGACGGCGTCGCAGACGGGTTGGACTACAAGTGCGGTGAACAGTCGCCGGATCTCGTTGCAGGTGAGTGGGATTAGTTCGTCCGGCCCGGGGTGGCGGGTGTGTTCATCCGCGCGGACGACGGCCAGGAAGGCATGCGCAAGCATGGCCAGGGTGACCCAGCGGGACCAGGACGTGTGGCGGCGGACCTGGTGCTCGTCCAGCGCGGCCAGGCCCTTTCCGGACTGGAAGAACTCCTCCACTCGCCATCTTGATCCAGCCATTCGCACCAGCTCGGTCAGCGGGACCGGCCCGGGCGAGTAGCAGCGGTAGTAGGCAAGTTCTCCGGTGCCGCGGTTGCGGCGGATCAGCAGTTGCCGGCTCCCGGGACGAGGGTCGACGAGGTCGATGACGGCCCAGTCGTAGTAGCGGTGGCCCTTCGCTCCGGTCCCGGCGGACAGCTTATGCCAGGCCCGCTTGGGCACCTTCTTGGCCAGGTTGTCCACGCGGAACTTCCCTGCTCTGGTGGTGACTTCGTGCGAGCAAGCCACCGCGAGGACATAGCCGATGCCACGTTCCTCCAGCGCGGTCCGCAGCCTGGTGTTGCCTCCGTAGACCTCGTCGCCCGCGACCCATGCGGCCCGGTGGCCGGCGTCCAGGAACCGGGTGACCATCCGGGCGGCCAGTTCCGGCTTGGTGGCGAAGGAGGTCTCCTCGGGCAGGCCCGCGGCCCGGCAGCGGTCGGGGTCGGTGGTCCACGAACGGGGAACGTAGAGTTCCCGGTCCACCGCCGCATGTCCCCGCTCTCCTGCGTAGACCAGGTAGACCGCGACCTGGGCGTTCTCAATCCTGCCGGCGGTGCCGGTGTACTGGCGCTGGACGCCGACCGTGTGCGTGCCCTTTTTCACGTCGCCGGTCTCGTCGACCACCAGCACGGCCCGGTCGTCGTGCAGGTGCTCCACCACATAGCCGCGCACGTCGCCACGGACGGCGTCGGCGTCCCACTTGGCCCGGCCCAGCAGGTGCTGCATGCCGTCCGGGGTGGTGTCCCCGGCCCACTCCGCGATCGTCCAGCAGTTCTTTTGCGGGAGGTCCGACAGTAGACCGAGCACCAACTGCCGGACGCGACGGCGGGGTTCAACACGGGCGAACCGACCCGCGATCCGGCTCATCAGGCCCTCGAATGCCTCCTGCCAGCGGGCAGGATCTACGCTGTCACCCGCGGCCACCGCGAGATCGTTAGTCTTCACACACCGATGATCAGCGGTGGCCGTTCCGTGCCCGTCGCCAGCCTCCACCGGTGAGATGGCGGTGCCTGCCACCATGAGTCTTGGACTCTACGAGTCGAACCAGCGAAACCAGATGGGCCTGCCTACGCCCGCGTGCCAACTCTGGAAAGCGGTACGACGCTGTTCGGGCGTCGTCAGCGACTCCTCGTGGGCGAGCCAGTCCAGGTACCACTCCGCGAATGTCGCGGCTTGCCGGTCATCGTTGAGCAGCGGGTTCAAGCGATCGCACGTCGCACGCCCGTCGAACCACATGGTTCCTCGCATGGGCCCGCTGACCACGAGAAGCGTGTAGAAGCCGCAGCCGTCGTCGTTGAGAAAGACGGCCCCGGTGACCCGAGCGGCTTCGATCGCGTCCGCGGTCTCCCGCCAAGCGTCGTGAGCAGTTTGGTAGGCCGCATCGGAGATGTAGTCCTCCCGCTTCGGCTGGCTGTCCCACGCGTCCTCGCTCTCCGCCAGCGCGCTGTCATGGTCCGGGAAGGGGACATGAAGCTCGTCGTGGTCCTCATGCCGGGCACCGTCCCAATCCCAGCGCGAGCCGTTGAACTGCAGCTTCCGCACCCGGCCGCCCGCGCTGACACGCAGCAGGTACTGGCGGTAGTCCTCGGGGAACTCCACGCCGAACTGTTCCTCTGCCTGGCGCACCTGCGTCTCGCTCAGGACTTCCGGGAGACCTCGTCTGCCGAGGCCCATGCCGGGCCGCGCGTACAGAGCGACGGTCCGACCCCGCACCTCATCCCAGTTCACTGCCTGCATGCCCGGCAAGATAGCCGGTCAACCGACTACGGCGTCGGCTTGGCCCCGGCGCCTCAGAGCCACCACAGCAGCCCGGCTACGCAGATCACGATCTACTGCTGGAGTA
>NZ_JBHXME010000312.1:0-4630 GCF_042721125.1 Streptomyces sp. NPDC058469 | reverse complement strand
AGATCCCGCTGCAGCCCCAACCGCATGACGTCAATCGCCAAAGCCATCCTCACCCTGGAGCGGCAACGCTGAAGAAGCTCAGTGAGCGTGCCGGCAGTGCAATGGCATAGGCAGATGAGCGAGTACAAGCGTCAGATACTGGCGACCACGAAGGCACAGTCCCTCCAGCAAGACGACGTCGTGTCAGGCGCCCGCCGTAGAATCCGGTGCTGTGGCGCTCTCGGCCGGAAGTGGTTCGTAATAGGCCAGGGCGGCAGCCCAACTGCCGATCCCGCCGGGTGGACCACTTGCCGGGTCACGGTTCCCGCTCCAGCCAGCTGTGCACCTGGCAGGAGTCGTGACTCTGGCCGATCCGGTCTCGCCACGGACGGTCCCCAACGCGCATAGGCAGTAGCCGACTTGGGGTTCCAGGGATCAACGGTTCGCCCTCGTGCGAAAAGTGGGCGATCACGGCGTGCTCCTCAACGTGGGATGTGGTGGGAGTGGTTGCGGCGGGGCTCGAACCCGCGACCTCAACGGCTTATAAGACCGGCGCTCTACCAACTGAGCTACGCAACCAGGGCTGCTCGGCGCTTTCACCCTCGGTCGAAGGTTCAGCGCATGTCGCCCGACACAGTTCGGCATTCCAAGCGGGAAAGGGCTCACTCATATACGGGATCGGAAAATCCCCGGATCCCGATCTTGTTCAATTTCCCTGCAGAACAACGCCAGGTTCGCCGGGCGCGATCCCTCGGGCCGTCGAGGGCGCTACGCGGCCCGGGACGGACCGCGCGTCCGCGTCCCGGTGCCCGCGATGCGTTCGGTGTGGGCGACCCAAGTGACCGCCTGGACCGTGCTGGGCAGCTCGCCGAGCCGTCGGGCGGCCTCGCGGTAGCAGTGGGCCAGCAGGGCGTAGCGGCTGACGCAGGACAGTCCGCGGTTGCGATTGCCGTAGGTCTCCCCAACGGCGACATCGTGAGCGTGGCGGTCGATCACGACGGCTTCCGGGTCCTCCGGGTCGGCGATGAGCCGGAAGAACTGGCCAGTCTTGCGCTCCATGGGGAGTACCTCGGCAGGGTCTACTCCGGCCATGATCTGGGCAGCCTCGGTCAGCGCGTCGGCAAAGTGCCCGACAGCGTGGCCGGTTTCGCATGCCTGGCGGGCCAGACGAAGGTTCTCCGTCCAGGACTTGTTCGCGGACAGGGCCGCGATGACGCCAGCACCCGCTCGCGAGTTTCCGTCGGTCATCTTCGCGGCGAGATCGTGAGCGGTGCGGTACCAGGTCCGCCCCCGCTGCCGTTGCTCCGCGGTGGCGGAATGCCATGCGGTGATGATGTTGCGAACGAGCTGCTCGCGCGTCTCGGGAGACGCGTTGACTGGGACCATGGCTTCCTCCCTCCGGGAGTTGGGTGGGCATCACTCGGCCGGCCCAGGTACGTCCAGCACTGATCCTTGATGTGCTGAGGCGTGGGCCAGTCCTTTGTCGTGGCGGTGGTTCCTGGCGTAGCGGCGGATGCTCGGTGGTTCAGCAATCGCCTTCGCGGTATGGGCACTTGGAGGTATGAGTGGGGTACCGATCGAACTCGTCGGGATAGCTGCCGGGGAGGATCTGGGTCTCCGACAGAGGTTCCGGACCGTTCGTCAGAAAGGCACCGACGTCGGCGAGAGTGCGGATCTCGGCCAGCGGAACGAAGGCGCCACAGACCGGGCAGGGGCCCATGAGGAAGAACGCCTCGTCGTCGTAGAGCGGGTCACGGTACGAGAACGTGTACTGCGTGTCGGGGTCGTCCGGGTCGCTCGCGTACAGGGTGAGCGGGGCCACGGGCAGATTGATCCAGTTCCAATTGGTGTCCGGCCGCACGTGGGTCAGGTCGATGCCTAAGAGAGCGACCAACCGCGCAGCCGCCCGGGCGATGTCGGCGGCGGTGTAGCGAGAAAGCGGCAGACTCTCGATCCGCTGCTGCAGTAGTTGGTGGGCGGCTACCGCACGTGCGGCGATGCTCATGGTGACTCCTTCACCGAGAGGGGGCAAAGCGATCAGCGGCCTCCCTGTGGGTGTCGCGCTCCGCGCAGCGGCAGCTCGTTAGCGTGTTTTTAGGCGTGTTTTGTCAGCCCGCGGAGAGCCCACGGGCCTGCGGTCTCGCTGCACCCTCGCGTCCGGCGCCCGCAACCAGCCCTTGGGGATCCTCGGGACACCGGCAGACGGCACGGTCCGACGCGCAGACGCAAGGACGCGGGGGCTCCTCCCGAGGAGAGAGGTGAGGAGCCCCCGCTGCCGTACCGCCCACAGGCGGCGAAGCGGTACGGCGGTCTGATCGGCCGCGAAGGGGTGGTACCAGCGGCCCTGTCGCAACTCATGCACGGACCGACGGAGCACCGCTGCCTCACGGCCAGGACCTGGGTGCCCGGTCGACCCGGTGACAAGGCACCCAGGCATTCAACTCGCCGCGCCGCAGGCGAAGAGTTGGTGGTCGCGCGTTCAGATCAGCGCGTCCCAGCGCCGCACCCCGTCCGGCCGGTGCGGGTGGAAGGGGGCATCCATCTTCGGGCCAACGCGGAAGAACTCCCGGCATTCGTGGGTCTCCAGCGCGATCAGCCAGGAGAGCAACGCGCCGTAGAGTTCATCCTCTGTGTCGTACGCCGTGGCGTCGATGATGCCGTCCGGTGCGATCGTGATCTGCTCGGGGTAGCCGCGCGGGGCGTTCTCCCGGTCGCTGTTGACGGTCTCGACGTAGGCCGTAACAGTCACGAACGGCAAGTCGGGCAGGACAACGCTGGCCTCGATCGTCCATCCCGGGCGGAAGTGCACCTGCCGAATCAGGTCGACAGCTTCCATGGCCTTCATGAACCCTCTCCTCTTTTCTGTTCGCGGAAATGTCCTGCAGCTGCAAGACCAGCCGAGCGCACCCCTCTACCAGAGATGCACTCGATGACCCGACAGACGGTCCAGCTGTACAACTGGAGCGCTCATTCGCAATCACAGATGTTTCCGGCACTTAAATACGGCGCCTCAAAGCGCCCGATTACCGATCAACCAGAGAGGAATTCAGATTCTTTGCACGCACGCATCCGTCATCTCCAGCCTGATTCGCGGTGACCGGAAGTCCAGAAATGGTGGGCCTTCGATGTGGCCCCGCACCCCCTCCAGGGGATAAGGGGGTGCGGGGGTCTCAGATCGGCGCGTGGCCGACGTCGCATCGCATCGGGCGCAGCCAGGTCAAAGGCCAACTGACCGCGAGGAAGGGCGCGTTACACCGTCGATGGAAGGCGGCTCGGTCGCGTGGTCCGTGATCACGGCACCACCAGCTGTCGCCACAGCGTGGGGTCGGTGCCCTTGGTGTTCTCGTGGCGAGCCAGGTACTCCGGGCTGTAGATCGCGCCTTCCCCGGACTCGAACGGGACCTCGCGGGACTGTGCCGAACCGTTCACGTCGTCGCCCCGGTCCCAATCCCAGCTTCCTGGCGGCTGAGTTGGGGCCCAGACAAGTTCGCGCGCTCCAGTCCGAGCGGCCTGGCGCTCCCGACTCACCTCGCCCGCAAAGGCGTTTGCCGGCCGCTCCAAGGCGTACAGCAGTGCCTGATGCCCGGTTGTGGTGGGTGAGTACTTCACCGGCGGAATGACAACCGTGCCGTCATCAAGGGTCCAGGCCACGGGAGTTCGGTAGCTGAGGACGGTGTAGATGATGCGGTCGTCGCCCCACGCGTCCAGGTACTGCGACCGGTACGGGTCCGGAAGGCGACCAGTGTCCCAGGGTGCCCCCAGAACTGCCCGGAAGCTCCCGTACGTGGTGAACGGTTCCCTGGTCGCGAGCGCTTGTCGCACCTCCCAGGAATGCGTTGCTAGCCTTTTAGGCATGGTCCTGTGTCATCTCCTCTACAGATACGGGGCCGGAAGGGTCCGGGCATGCCGGTCCGGACCCTTCATCAACCGGGGCCGGCTCCGGGCCACGGCAAAGTTGGACAACGTCCCTGATAAACAACCGCATCCGCCCCGCAGGCCAGGACGACCCGTACGGGATCTCTTCAATCCACCCCGGCCAAAGAGGCCTGAAAGGGCGCTCGGATCCCATTTCGGTACGACCGATGAACGCACCTCCGCTGATCAGATGTCACGGCGGACCTAGATCTCGCGGCTGCAAGGTCCGGTACACGGTGCGGCGGACGGGAATGCCGTCCCGTCCGCTGCACCGCCCCCAGCCTCGAAGGTCACTCCGCCTGCACGCCGAACACCGCGAGGACTCCGCTCCACTGCGCGTTGCCGTACTCGGCGATCAGCCAAGCGATCACGCCGCCGACAACGAGCACGAACACCTGCTGCAAGAACACCGACGACCAGCGGATGAGCCGCGCGCGGTCCTGGTACCAGCTGAGGTCAAGCACCACGCGGCAACCGAAAAGATGCGGGGGGAACTGGCCGTGCACGCGCCCCAGTTTCGGGTTGGAACGCGTGCAGTGGACCTTGTGGCCGTCCGGATGCGGAATAACCCGCTGGAATCGCCACGCCTGGCCCGCTAACGGACCCGACACGATGTGGATCACATCGCGCTGTTTGACGACTACTGAGGTTGAACTCGGGTTGTCGTAGTTGCTGACAGGGCTTGATCGTCGCGGTACGCCGGTGTCATGAGGTATGCGCAGGGCGGGGGCGTGAG